>CAMWXW010000011.1 GCA_947178315.1 uncultured Desulfovibrionaceae bacterium
GTATAATATTATCTATGCAGAAATACAGTTCTCCTGTGTAGATATATCGCCTATATCAATTCTTTTACAAGAATAACAAAAGCTACGTGATATCTAGTACTAAAGGACTCTTCTATATTGTAGAGAGAGCGATAGTTTTGGAATACCTTTTTAGAAGGAATATGTGCTCCCAACCCCTTTATATATTTCAAAAAAGAGCGAGGGTTTGGGAATACCATTGGATAGTATTGCTCTACACAACAGCAATATTCATAAGGCAAACAAGATACATATTCTACAAGCTCTTTATACGAGGGATACGTATATGTCATAGGTTCGAGAGAATACATTTTACACAATTCTCCCCATTCAATAAATGTCCCTTGTACTAATGTTGTAAATGCAAGCACTGAACAACGTGTATATAGCTGAGCTATCGTCTTGTATAATGAGTGAAACCATTGAAATGTAAAGTTAGAAATATACAAAGAAGCTGGAGGGAGTATTATTTTTTCTGCATCACCACAGATACATTCTGTTACATCATAGATATCAAGAGGAATTGTATTTAGCATTTCTTGTGCGATATCATTACAATAAAGAAGAGCCTGTGGATATGATTTACGTATGAAAGGCAGAATCGTACCAGTACCAGTACCTATATCAACTATACTTTTGGGAGCATGTACATATTGTTGTACATATTCCATCAACTGTTTAGCGACATCATGTTGTACATACGCATAATCAGTATACGTATGGGCTTGCTTTGCAAATGAACGTGCTATTGCATTCTTATCCATACCCTTAGTGATAGTACAAAATATAAGAAATTACAAGAACGTACCTCTTTTTTTAGGCTTTTTCATACGCAATATATCCACTTACAATCGAGTTCTATAGATATCAACTCCTACAAAAATCATGAATCAAAGCTATCTTGTATTAGTTATATCAAGGAATAGAGTACAGAATTTATGAGCATGGAATACCTTCTTATATCTAATAGGAATGTTTTTCTTGTTCGATTTGTTGTACCCAACGCATAATTTCAGCTACTGGTTCAATGAACTCTGCTGGGATATAATGATCTATTCTACCTTCAACATATAATCCACGAGCAAGGGGAACATTACGCATTATCGGAATACCATTCTCTTCTGCAATTTCACGTATGCGTAATGCCATATAATTCTCTCCCATTGCAGTAATAATCGGTAGATCTGTTTTTCCAGACTTATAGTAGAGTGCTATTGATAGATGAGTTGGGTTTGTAACAACAACGTTTGATTGCTTGACACGTGGCTCAGTATCAGACATAACAAGTTCATGGTGTAATTGTTTACGTTGTCCTTTGATTTCTGGATTACCATCACTCTCTTTCATCTCTCTTTTTATCTCGTCCATAGACATCATCATATCTTTCATAAATGCACGTCTTTGAAAGATAAAATCAAAAATAGCTATGGCTGTAAATGCCAATATCGTCATCAATACAAGAGGTATCATCAACTCTTTAAGGGCATACAGGATACCTTCTTTGCCAAGAAGAGGGATTTCTAATAATACATAGAGTTTATCTACAACAACTATATATAAGAGAAAACTCAAAACACCAAGTTTACCAAATGTCTTTACAAGTTCAACAAGTCCCTTCTTAGAGAATACTTTTGTGAAATACTGTTTCGGATTTAACTTATCTAAGCTTGGCTTTACACTTTCAAGAGCGAATAAAAAGCCCACTTGGAGGATAACTCCAAGAATCGCTGCAATCATAGTGAGGAAGAGAACAGGACTCACTAAGATAAAGAAAAGCTCAATACCAGCATGAATCAATACAAAAAGTGCTTTCCTAAATGGAAAACGCAAAACATCTACAGAAAGAGCAAAAAGTATCTCCGTATGCTCCATCATCATATCCCAGAAAAGCCAAAGTGAGGCAAACGCCGCTATGATAGTTGCTGTAGCCGTGACATCTTGACTCAATGCCACTTGACCCTTTTCACGAGCATCACGTAATTTTTTTTCCGTCGGCTGTTCCGTCTTATCGCCATCTTCTGCCATAGTTCTATCCTTTTCAAAGCAAAGAATAGCAAATTATAAACCAAGAGATTGATTAATATTACTTGCAGATTGCTCACTTTTATTATATCATACTTCCCACCACTAGAATATCTAGTGTCTTACAAAGAAAACATGGAGTTCATTATGAAATATATATTCTATATTAGTGTCCTTTCAATAGTACTCAGCAGTACAAATGTATCTGCTCTTCCTCGCTCTGGAAGTATTGATAAAAATGGAGATGGAGTTATCACATGGGAAGAATTTCAAGAAGCCTTTCCTGGAGTTACTCGTGAACACTTTACAGAAATAGATACTGATAAGAATGAACTACTCGATGAAAAAGAAATGAGTGTTTTTAGAAATCGTTTTGGAGGTGCGCGTCCGAATGGTGCAAGAGGAGGCATGAGTGGTTCTACAATGCCACCACAACAACCACATACTGAAGGTGATGGACATAATCACGGTGGTGGACTTCCTGTATTGCCATCAAAACAATAATAGCGCTCTTTTTATCTCTCTTTGTATGTAAAAGTTTATTATATCATTATGCTATATGTATACACGTACATACATCATAGTCTGACACACTAGTATATATAGTATAGTTAAGGAGAACGTTTATTCTATGAATACACCCTTTCTACCAGAGTTACTTGCCCCTGCTGGTTCTATGGAGAAGCTAGAAGTCGCTCTTTTTTATGGTGCAGATGCTGTTTATTTAGGTGGAAAATCACTTAATTTACGCTCTGCAGCAAGTGGCTTTTCTATGCCGGAATTACGAATAGCACTAGAGAAGGCACATGCCGTTGGAGCTAAAGTATATTATTGTCTCAATAGCATCATTCATGACGACCAGATTCCAGAACTAGAGAAAACACTTGAAGAGCTTTCTGATATCGCTGTTGATGGTATTATTATCGCTGATCCAGGTGTTCTTTCACTTACAAAACGATATATTCCGAATGCTGAAATACACCTCAGTACACAAGCAAATACAGTCAATAGACTTTCTATTGCATTTTGGAAAGAGATGGGAGTACACCGTGTTAATACTGCACGTGAACTCTCTGTTCTTGAACTCAATGAGTTACGTAAGCACATTTGCGATGTTGAATTAGAAGTCTTTGTTCACGGAGCTATGTGTATGGCTGTTTCTGGACAATGTTCTATGTCTAAATGGACAAATGATAGAAATGCCAATCTTGGAGAATGCTCTCAACCATGCCGATTTTCATACACTTCTCTTGATGAGCCTGTAGAAATACCTCTCTATGAACAAAAAAGAACAAAAGATGGACAAGCTGAACCTTTATGGTATATCACACAACAAGGCGATTATTCTAATATTCTTGCATCTGAAGACCTATGTCTTATAGAATACCTCCCTTGGTTTATTAAGAAAAAAATCGATGCTATCAAAATAGAAGGAAGAATGAAAAGCATAGGATATCTTGCATATACGGTTAATGCATATCGTTCTGCTCTCAAGCACATTCTTGAACGAACATTTACTCCTCATGAATATATAGCGATGCTTTATAATCAAGCAAGCAGACCTCTTTCTACTGGATTTTTCTTACCAAAAGGAAGGCTTCGTCTACCTAATCCAAATCAAAGCAAAGCAAAAACAATTGTTGCACGTGTTGAAGAAAAAGTCGGTGAAGGAAAATATCACGTTTCCATACGGAAACCATGGAATGCAGAAGAACCAATTCATTTCTTCTATCCTCAACAACAGAGCTTTACTACACCTACCTATATGCTAGAAGATGATAAAGGCGAACGTAGAACAAAAGCTCACCCAGGAATGCATCATATTTTACATTGTGAGCATGATATACCTGTTGGGATTTTAATTGAACAATAAGATGACTTTACAGATATGTATGAGAGATACCCTCTCTATCATATCTTCTATTCACATACTTATACAATAGCAAGACATATTCTATCACTACATAGATGATACACTCTTTATAGTTGTGTATGCATATACCACATATATGCGAGGTACTTTATGCAATATTTTTCTCTACTTGATTCGTACAATAGAAAGATACATTCTCTTCGCCTCTCTGTTACTGATAGATGTAATTTGAGATGTAAGTATTGTTTTACAGAAGAACCTGTTTTTATGCCTGAAGACACTCTTCTTTCTTATAACGAACTTCTTACACTCCTCCATATTTGCAGTGAACTCTCGATTCACAAGGTACGGATAACTGGTGGTGAACCATTTGTTCGTCATGGCCTTCTTTCTTTTCTGCGTACTATAAAAGAAGAACTTCCTCATATTGATCTACGTATCACAACAAATGGTATTTTACTTGAACGTCACCTACAAGAACTCTATGATATAGGTATCCGACATCTCAATATATCTCTCGATTCTTTTAATCCAACAACATTCAAACAGATTACGAAAAGAGATCTTTTTTCTACTGTATACCGAGCAATCTGCAAAAGTATAGAGTATGGTTTTATTGTAAAAATCAATGTAGTTGCTATGAAAGGTGTGAATGACTCTGAATTAGATGACTTCATCGACTTTGCAAAAGTAAACCCTGTCTGTATTCGATTCATTGAATATATGCCTATCGGATTTACTACAGCCCTTGATGCTTCAATACTCTGGTCTACTGATGATATCTTATCAGAAATCCAAAAAAGAGTTACTTTAGAGCCACAAATATCGACAAATGATTCTGGTCCTGCAAGAGTGTACACTATACAAGGAGGCAAAGGAAGTATTGGTGTTATCAGTCCTCTCTCAAATCACTTTTGTGATACATGTGATAGATTACGTATTACTGCTGATGGGACTGTAAAGACATGTCTCTATTCAACAGAAGATATCTCGCTACGTGATGCTTTACACTCCTCACAACCCAAAGAACATATACAACATATATTACGAAATGCTATCGCAACCAAACCACGAGGGATAGAGTTATTCGAACAAAGAAATGGCAACGTCCTTGCCGGAAGAACAATGAATGCTATTGGAGGCTAGGTATCTCCTGCTTTCTTACTTTTCTTTTTCATACGTTCTTCTTGAGCTTGTTGTTTACGTCTAATCTCATAGACATCAGCTTTGCGTACTGTCTCCTCATCTATAACAACCTCTGCTTTCATAGCAATAATAACTCCTGGAGTTTTATATTGCTTTAGTATGCTTTCTACTGCTACAAGAAGCTCCTCTGACTCTTCCTTAGCTGTGTATTGAGGAGAGAGTGAAAATACCGGAATGCCATTTACATATCGTAGCATACTATCGAGTGTCGGTGTACTTTTAGGCATATGCTCTGCTACTACCTGCTGTATCTTTTCTCTCATACTTGCTTGCTCTTCTTTTGAAAGGGAAGAAGAAGCACCAACTTCATACTTTTCTATAAAACTCTGGAGTACTGGAAGCAGAATACTATGTACTTTTTCTAACACAGGATCAACATTTTTCCTATTATCATAAGAAGTAGAGCATGTTATCTGTGCCTCTATTTTTTTAGGCTGTGTCTTTGCTGAAGGAAATGATATACTATCGAGAGAAAGCTCAAATCCTTTAAGATTAGCTTCACGTAAGAGACCTGATATCTGTTGTTCTAGCACAGCTTGTTTATTAACTGGTTTGCTTTCACTTACTTCTCGCTGACTTATTGAAAGAGAGGCTTGTTCTTGTTTTACAGTAGGATTGATATCAATAATAGGCTCAGGTGATGGAACGGATAATGACTCCTTCTGTTCCACAATATGAGATGCAAACTCTTTTTGTTCACTGCTCTTCTCTTCTTGTACATCACTTTTTGCATTGGTAGTAGAAGGAAGAGAAGAAGGTGTAATCTTTGGTAGCATACATTCCTCTCTTCTCTTATCGGCTGGTTCTTATATCTCTTAAGAGGAAATCATCATTCTTTGCTTTATCCACTTCATATTATACATCTTTTATTCTCTAAAACGGTTTGCGATCTCCTCAAAGAGTACAATAAACGGTCTACTTGTATCATTCACATATATACTATATGTCTCTATCAATATAGAAAGAATACCTTTCCCACAGTGTTCCATTTGTTTTTCATCAGTAAAGACGTAGGAATAAAGACTTTCCACAATATAAATCATGTGAAAGAGCATATGAGAGTTATACTCATCTGAAGGAATATAGGGCTTAAACTCTTCTCCATATTGAAAGAGTAACATTTGATAATAGTAGGCACTATAATACTCTTCTAAATGTTGTAAATCATCAAACGGCAATGAAGAGAGTTCTGCAAAAAAGTGTGCACTATAAATATTATGTCGCAACTCTTTAACAATACTTATAGCAGAAACTGTATTTGCATGTAGGAGAAATTGCTCTATATCTACAATTGGTGTATTTTGTGAGTGAAGAGAGGCATAGATAAGTGCTTGTTCATATTCTGATATATGTAATGCTTGATACTGCTCGACTACTGCACTATTTTCAGAAAGAGTATAAAGCAATTGTAAGAATTCATTGTTTAGAGCTTCTTTATGTTGAAGTTCTGATATACTCTGTAGAGCAAGTGTGAGTAATACAAGTATGCGTACATACGGCACTTCTTCTTTTTCTGCTTCATATCGTATACAGACTGCTGTTGCATGCTGTAATAGTTCAAATTTAGATTGCTGTCTTGTGATATTATATCCGTGGTATTGAGCTATAAATGCAAGCAATGTATACATTTCATTCATAAATAACTCATTTACTTCTGGGAAGTCTGTTGCATGATTAACAACAAAACTCTCAAGAGATGCAATATTCCCAATAAACTCATCATATGAGAAGAGTACTTTTTTCTCACTATGTTCTAATGGTGCATCAACATGTATATCACTTTCATCTACAAGCTCATCATAGTGTGTAGATACATCAAGATTCTGTATATCACTATGTACTTCTTCATTCTGCTGTTCTTCTGTAAAGAGATGATGATCCTCATAAGGTAAGGCTAATTCTTCTGGGTATTCAACAACCTCATAACCTTCATCATTTGGTGTTTCTTCTATCCCAAGAGAATATACTGGACTAGTACTATATTCATCATGCTCTAGTTGAGTAGTATCTGGTTGCTGGCTTTCATCTACCAACATGAGTTCTTCAGGCTGATATCTTTCTTCTCCTACTATAGGAACTATATCCTGATTATCCTGTTCATAGTTAGGTTCTTCCTGTAGATATGCATCTTCTTGTGTATGTTCTCCTCCATTCTCTTCATGAGAAAGTTCATTTCCTTCATTGTGTAGTAGAGGGAGTTCTGGTTCAGATTCTAAATTAGGAGAGGATTCAACATGTATATCAGTACACTCTGCTTCTTGAGGGCTTTCTTCTAGCATAGGTTGATCATACTCATGATCTTGTACATAGTAATATGGACTCTCTTCTGCACTTTCATGCTCAATAGTCTCATTTGAGTAGCTAGATTCCTGTATTGGAGAGGATTCTTCGTATTGTGGTGTATATACTGTTTGAGGCTCATATGATGGAGTTGCTACTTCCTTACTATGTGAAGATACCTCTAGTATTTCTCCATCATTTTTTTGATTTTTTTTTTGTGCAGTCTGTGTACTATATTCCTGTGCAATCCATTTACCTTGTACAGAGCTTGGAGGAAGCTCTAATGAATCTGATGCTTGAAAACCTTGAGCAAAATACTCTATTACTTTAATACACTCTTCAACTGTTATTTTATCTACTGAAGGAAGGCATTGTTGAAAATCCTTTTGTAGATTCGGCATACCTGTGATACGAAGCAAGGTATAATATGGGATTTTTGATACCTCTCTAAAAAACTCTTCTGTATCATCTACACTAAAATTCCGTTTGGGTATCATTTTATACAACGCTCTAATTTGTTCTGTCTTGATAGATGTTACAAGAGAACGCATCTCTCGTTTTAAGGCATTGCTTCCTTCTAGTGTAAAATGAGAGTGGGTTTCTAAGTATTTTTGAAAAAATTTATGTAATGCTTCTGCATATTGACTATGAAGGAGATCATGTAGCGTTGTTTCAAAGAATGTAGTAAAGGTCTCTCGTATGAATACCGGATTTACAGATATCGTCTCCTTTACTCTATCATCTGATAAGGCACTTGAGTATGCTACAAGTTTACCAGAAGTATTCACATAGATATTAAATCCATTATCTATTGCTCTAAAAAAGTCATCACTTGTTCTTATCTCTTTTGTCTCGTACATGATAGTATCCATCTATAGGCAAAGTATACCTAGAATAAAGTGTATATCTTTTCTTATGCAAAATAAATGCAGAATAGATACTATTATGTGTATATCTTCCTTTCTATAGTATGGACTCTCACCTACTCTGTTTTCGCACACGTATATGTGGCTGTATAGTATCCATATATAATTGAAAATCACGCTCTGCACGAGAAGCATAGAGTGCCCGACGCTCAGATTTTTTGTACTCACCTTCTATATCAGGCATAAGCCCAAATGTTGCATTTGATGGCTGAAAGTTTTTATTCTCTCTTGCTATATGAGAGAATAATGCTCCAAGAGCTGTTGTTGCTGGAGGCTTTGCTATTGGAGAGCCAAGCAATTTTGTTCCGAGGTAATGCCCAAGCCACAATCCTGTACTTGCAGACTCCACATAGCCCTCAACACCTGTTATTTGTCCTATACAGTAGCAATGTTCTTTTGCATGTAGTGTACACTCTTCAGAGAGCATTCTTGGGCTATCTATATACGTATTTCTATGTACACTTCCATATCGAATAAATTCTGCGTTACGTAGTGCTGGAATAAGACTAAAAATACGTTTCTGTTCCTTTTGTAATAAACGAGTTTGACATCCGACTAAATTACATGCACTTTTATTGTGATCTTCAAGGCGTAATTGTACAACAGCATAAGGTCTTTTCCCTGTTTTGGGATCATAGATACCAACCGGCTTTAAGCAACCAAAGAGTAATGTTTTCTCCCCACGCTCTGCAAGTGATTCTATTGGCATACAACCTTCAAAATGTATATTCTTTTCTGCATTGTGTGTTGGTACTTTTTCCCCTTCTAAAAGAGCACGATAGAATACTTCATACTCCTCTTTTGTAAGAGGACAATTGAGATAATCTCCACCTTCTGTTTCTTGTTGATATCGAGAACCCCAGAAAGCATGTTCCATATCCACAGAATCGATGCTGATAATAGGAGCTATTGCATCATAAAAATAGAGATATTCTTGCCCTATACATTGTCCTAGAGTTGATGAGAGTCTCTGTGATGTTAAAGGTCCTGTTGCAAGGACAAGAGTATCATACTCTTCTTCTAACTCAGAAAGACTACAAATTTCTCGATGGATAACTTCAATACGAGATTCTTTTGAAATAGCATCTGTGATATATTCTGAAAATCCAGTTCTATCGACTGCAAGTGCTTTTCCCGCAGGAATTTGATTTTTATAAGCACTTTCCATAACAAGACTACCTAAGGCAGACATCTCTATTTTCAATAATCCAATAGCAGAATCTCTCCCAAAAGCACGTAGAGAATTAGAACACACAAGCTCTGCAAATAACGATGTTTTATGAGCAGGCGACTGTACATGAGGTCGCATTTCAATAAGTGTTACATCTGTATATTGTGAAAGGGTATACGCACATTCCACCCCAGATAGCCCAGCTCCTATTATACATATATGTTTCATATACTTTCCTTTATTATCACTACTATATACTATATAATTATCCACATGTGAATACTCAATGTCCTTGCTTATTGTATCCTATTCATTCCCTTGTCCTTTTTTTGCATACATATCAGCACTAGAGCAATCTACTATTTCATTTCTTCTAGCTATGAGAGTACACGTTAGTATAGAATATACATACGTTCTAATATAAAACATAGTAAATTGAGAATACATATGGCTACAAAATATCCACTAGATATGCTGATAACGGCTCGAAAAATACGAGAAGATAATGCACAACGTTCCGTCGTCTCTGCACGAAATGAACTTAATGCACTGCGAGAAAATATAGAAAATAAGAAAGTAGAAGTACAACATTATGAAGAGTGGAGAAAGGAAGAAGAAGTGCGTCGCTTTATTGAGATACAAAATACAACACTTTCTCAAAAAGAAATGGATAAATTCAAATGGGGTATTGCTGCATTAAAGGCCCGTACATTAGAATTAGAAGAAGAAGTGATGAATATGGAAGCTAAAATTCCAGAGCTAGAGCAAAAAATTGATGATGCTATTCGTGTTCATAAAGAAGCAATAAGTGAAAGAGAAAAAATTGAAGAGCATAAGCAGAAATGGATAGAAGAGTTGAGAAAAGAGAATGATCGTCTTGAAGATCTCGAGCTTGAGGAATTTAGAACAAAAGATAGTAATGATGAGCTTGACGAATATGAATTTGAGGAGTAATAGAGAAACTATCACACGTTCCTAAAATACACTACATAGACAAATACTCTTATTTAGAAT
>CAMWXW010000012.1 GCA_947178315.1 uncultured Desulfovibrionaceae bacterium
GAAATGAATAGTGTAGATATTTTCAAAGAGATATTGTGCTTGATTTGCTGTAAGTCCAAAAATGTTGATCAGATTTGCTGTGAGTTCTTTTGAGGAATTGCATCCATTAGAATAATGAATATTGATTAAATTTATAAGATGAGTAAGCTGGAGTGCAAAGTTCTGAAATGTATAATATACACCATATCCACCATAATATTGTGGATAATATGATGTGTGGACATCTTCCACAATATAGATTCCAGTATCTTTGAGATGAGGAAATAAAGAGATAAAGGAACGTATCTGTTGATGAGGATAGTGTCCTCCATCATCAAGAATGATATCAAGATGTGGTACACTCTGCTTAATGCTTTCTAAAAAGGTGGTATCTGCTTGATCTCCTATATAGATAGTATACCCTTCTTTTTCAAATTCTTTTACTGATGGATCAATATCAACTCCATAGATAGTTGATTGCTTACCAAGAAAAGAGTGCCACATATCTAATGAACCACCCTTAAATACTCCTATCTCTAAAAAATGAACATCACTCCCCCTATATAAAGAGGTATAACGTTCATAGATATCAAAATAAAACCGTGGTTTTAATAACTCTTTTCCTTGATAATCCCTAAAATATTCTTGAAAAAATGTACTTTTTATCATTGTATCCCCACTGTATACGTACATGGGTATACAATCATCTCCCCATGTTTACTTCATTCTATACTATCCTATGGACTCTATGCAATACCCAGAGTATGAGAAAAGAACTTCTTTTAACTTCATTCTTTTCTAGTCTCTTTATCCCTTTATATAGCACAGAATAAAAACATATACGCAAGGATACAACTACAGACATATTCTTCTCTATCTACACGGTATGACATTTTATAATCAATGCTATCTCCTCTTTTCAAAAGAAGTCATATAGCTATCTATGGAGATATTTCTTCTATGGAGGTATCCTACTAGTCTCTCTAAAATATATCATAAGATATATTTACATAGTATCTATTGTTATATATATTTCATATCTTTTTATTTCTCGATTTGAGAAGATATTCCACCACACACTCTCTTTTTTCATAAGCTTGTAACTAACTATCAAACTCCCTTCTTTACGAACATATGTATTTCTACACTTGCTCTATCATATACTATCATTATGCTGATTGACGCCCAAGTATACGTTGGAGATACTCCATCATACGCATTAAGAGAGATGTCGTCTCTTGAGATACATCACCTCCTTCCATAGCTTCTTGCTGAGGAGGAATAGTATTCTCTTCAACATTAAGAATACGTGTAGGTACTGCATTACATTTTGCTAGTTCTTCTACAACCTGTGCATAATCTACTCGTTGTGCAACTGTTGGCTCTAATGTCTGTAATAGTGCAATATCCTTTACCATTTGACGTATTGTATTTCCAGTATGTACTTTTTGGGCTTGTGCAAGTGCAGAAACATATTCTATAGAACACGTATGTAGATTAGAACCTTCCGGACTTGGTGGTAAAATGCCTGCTCTATCCAATATTGCAAGTGTACGTTTTAATAATGGTGTTAAAATCTCGGTTTGATGACGCTCTATTACTGGACCTAACACCAAGAGTTTTTCATCACTACGCTCTATTACTTCTTGTGCTGTCATTACTGAACTCTTTCCTTGAAACATAAGGAATAAATCTGTAAAGAAACCTTCTTTTATTGCTTTACGCACATCTTCTATCTTTGTAGAAAGTGCATGGACGTCTGGGTTGATCTGATATAATGGAGTTATAGATTCATTTTGCGTTGCAGTTACATAATTTGGTCCACCTGGAATAAGATTAAGTTTTGTCTTAAAGGACGCAGGAACTTTCATTGGAGGATTAACAACTTTATGAATTGCTGTAATTTGACTCTTTGCCATTTCTTGAAGCATTTTTACATCGGGTAATGTATCCATAGCAGGAGAATAACCGTAGATAGAAGAAGAAGTAGCGTCCCACCGTGCTACGATATATGGAAACTCCCAATACCCACCAATATGAAGTATATCATTTGTTGTTGTAGATGCAATATATGTTATAGATTGAAACGGCATTGCTCTATGATCTGTAGAAGGAAAAACAACATGAACAAGTTCTATTAAAGAATAAGGATTATATTGGAGTAATTCTCGATGCTCTCTACTTAATGAATCAACACCAAAACGCTCTGCAACACAACGTATAGGTGCTTGATATCTTCGAACTACTGTATCAACTGCTCCAGAATCATCTCCAGCCCATGCAAACTCTCCACATGAAAGACAATAGAATTGTATATCTCGTAAAGGGTGACTTTCTATATAGACACTTGCAGAACCGTATGCAATGAGTTCTGTAAACATAGCATGTGCTGTTTGATAAAATCCTGTTTGTAGTAGAACATTGCGAACAATCTCTTCAACAGAATCAAGCCATATTCTATTCTCTACACTCTCTCCATCTTCTGGATTTGCAAAGTATAGCCTAAACCATGGACGGGCTGGTGATGTAAGACCACTTAAGAGTCCAGAAGCTGTGATACGTAACGCTCGTGTTGCAGTTGCATCGACTATATGAGAAGAGTGTGTACTCACTTCCTCATTATCAAGTGCAAATCCTCTATGTGGAATAATATATTTCTTAATATCTCTCCATACCTCTTCCCACGGACCACGCATAGACTCAATATGTCGTACTAATAATTGTATGTCTTCTAACTGTGTGCTCATTGCTACCTCCATAGTGAGGGAAGATATCAAAAGAGCATATTTTCGTAACCATACAAAATACATCATTGATAGTACATGCTATCTTTCTCTTGTTACTCAAGAGAATAGCACTAACAATGGAGAGCTTATGATACATAATTATTTCAATTGCTCAATGAGTTCAGTATAACGCTGTATTGTCTCCTCTAGTTTTGCCTTTTTTTCAGACTCCTTCGCTATGATCTCTTCAGGTGCTTTTGCTCTAAAATCTGAATTATTCAACTTTGCTGTTATCTTCTTTATATCTTGTAGACAACTATCTAATGCTTTCTGAAGGCGTTGTACTTCGCTTGCAATATCAATACGCCCTTGAAGATGAATTGCTAAACTATCTCCTTCAACAACACATGTTGCCCATTCATTACTCCATTTCCCTGTTTCCACGATATGAATACTAGAACATTTTGCAAGAGAACAGATATGTGTAGTATAGCTCTGTATATATTCCTTATGCTCTTCTGTTGCACAGTATATTTGAACATCAAGACGCTCTCCCGGTGCAATACGCAACTCACCTCGCAATGAGCGAATACCTGTAATACACGCCTGTATATACTGAAATACTGATTTATCATAGCACAGCGTACTTGAAAGAGCTTCTGGATACGATACTTGAGAGATATCTTTCCCTTTTGTATGTGGAAGACGAGCATAGAGTTCTGCAGTACAAAATGGAATAACGGGGTGGAGAAGAATAAGTACTTGCTCAAGAATAGTAAGCAATATCCCAATGCTTTCTTGTGCTTTTTCTGTTTTTAGATCAAGCTTTACACACTCAACATACCAATCACAATAATCATTCCATACAAAGGTATAGAGACTGTGTGCATATTCATTAAACTCATACGATTCAAGTGCTTGCTTTACTTCCTTACGAACCTCTTCTAAACGAGCAAGTATAAAACAATGGTGTATTCCTTCTACTCGCTTGGGTAGAGAAGGCTTTGTATCTTCTGTACATTGAAGTAAGACAAATCGTGAGACGTTCCATAACTTATTGATAAAGTGTCGATAACCATCAATACGTTCTTCTGACAATTTAATATCACGTCCCATAGCTGCAAATGAGGTAAGTGTAAATCGCAGTGCATCTGTCCCGTATTTTTCTATCATAACCAATGGATCAATGACATTCCCTGTTGACTTTGACATCTTCTTTCCATGTGCATCACGAACCAACGCATGGATATAGACATCTCTAAAGGGAACAGTTCCCATACAGTAAAGCCCCATCATCATCATACGAGCAACCCAGAAGAACAGGATATCAAAACCTGTAACAAGAACACTTGTTGGATAGAACATTGCTAACTCTCTTGTTTTCTCTGGATACCCAAGTGTAGAAAATGGCCACAGTGCAGAAGAGAACCATGTATCTAAAACATCACTCTCTTGTTCAATTCTTGTTGAGGAACATTTCGGACACTGGGTTATATCCTCAATAGAAACCACCATTGTTCTACAAGAGGAACACGTATACGCTGGTATTCTATGCCCCCACCATATTTGGCGACTAATACACCAATCTCGCATAGAATCAAGCCACTGATAATATGTCTTTACCCATTGTTCTGGAAAGATTGCTGTCTGTTCTGGAACAGCATCTCGTGCTTGCTTTGCAAGTTTTGTTGTTGCCACAAACCATTGCTCTGATACATAGGGTTCTATCACTGTTTTACATCGATAACAGCACCCTACTGAATGTGTTAGTTCCTCACTATGGACAAGCCTTCCCTCTTTCTCAAGAGCTTCTACAATAGCGAGTCGAGCTTCTTCACGAGAAAGTCCCTTATACTCTCCAGCAGACTCATTCATATATCCATCAGCATCTATTACTTGGATTGTCGCAAGATTATGTTTTCTTCCAAGCTCCCAATCATTTCTATCGTGTGCTGGTGTTATTTTAAGCACTCCAGTTCCAAATTCTCTATCTACATAGGAATCAGAAATAATAGGAATTGTTCTTTGAGTACATGGAAGGTAGACTGTTTTACCTATAAGATGGTGATAACGCTCATCATCTGGGTGCACACAGAGTGCTGTATCGCCAAGGAGTGTTTCAGGACGTGTTGTTGCAACAACAACATACTCATCACTATCGACAATATCATAGCGTATTTGCCATAGATGACTTGAACGTTCTTCATATTCTACTTCATCATCTGCGAGTGCTGTAGAACACCGAATACACCAGTTGATACTATAGATATCTTTATATATCAAACCATCATTGTAGAGTTTTACAAAGGCTGTACGAACTGCTTTTGAAAGTCCTTCGTCCATTGTAAAGCGTTCTCTTGTCCAATCAACAGAAGCGCCTAGCATACGTATTTGATGGAGTATTTTATTACCGTATTCTTCCTTCCAACGCCATACGTTCTCTATGAACTTCTCTCTTCCTATTTGCTCACGTGAAAGCCCCTCTTTATGGAGCATACGCTCTACAACATTTTGTGTTGCTATCCCAGCATGATCTGTCCCCGGTATCCATAATACATTTTTTCCAAGTTGACGAGCATGACGACATAAGATATCTTGTAATGTTAAATTAAGTGCATGTCCTATATGGAGTGAACCTGTCACATTTGGAGGAGGAATGATGATACAATAGGTTTCTTTATCTGAATTCACTTCTGCAGTAAAGGTCTTATTTTCTTCCCAATATGTTCTCCAATATGCCTCTACTTCCTGTGGAGCATAACCTATCTTTTCTGCTACATTCATATAATACCCCCAATACAAATACACCATTCACAATGTAATGCACATCTATGATACATAGATAAAAATAGCATATGTGTCTTCTCTTCTTTCTTTACATATACACATACACTATATTAGTATAAAAGAAAAGAGGAACAACGGATTTTCCATAACAGAATCTGTATACAAACACTGTACACTTTCCTAGATATACAGACACTCTTTACTTGTTAGTGTAGAATTAAATTGCTTTAAGTGCTTTTAATATATGGATAGATGACGCCTGCCATGCTGGATAAAGCCCTGCAAGAATACCTACAAGAAGTGAGCTACATAGTGAACCTATAATGATAAAAGGATTATAGACAAAAGGAAATCCTCCAATAAGATAAATAGGAATAAGTAAAAGGCAACCAATACACATTCCCACACTTCCCCCTATAATAGACATAAGTGTTGATTCATAGAGAAACTGCTTAATAATTGCCCCTTTTGTTGCTCCGATAGCTCTACGTATTCCAATCTCTACAATACGAATACGAACAAGAAGAATCATAATAGAGAGAATACCTAATCCACCTATTGCAAATGATATAGATGCCACTAAATACCCAAGAGAGCGTACAAGACGCAATGTCTTATTTTGAAGCTTCACAGTTTCATCAGCTGTAAAAATGACAAAATCATCTTCTTTTGAACCATAGATATTATGGTTAGTACGTAGTATTTGTGCTATATTAGAAGCTATTTTTTGTTTATTTATATCTTCTGATAATGAAAGATAAACTCCTGTTATATACTGGATATTCGCTATCTTCTTTGCATAGGTTGATAAGGGAAGATAGATATAATCATCTGGACGGGCCCCAGTTGGATTTTGTCCTAACTCTTCTGCAACTCCTATTACTGTAAGTAGTACCTTATCCACACGTATTTTTTTACCAAGTGCATTTTCAGGACTCCCAAAAAGCGTACTTGCTATAGAATGACCCAATACAACTACATTTGCTCGTTCTTTTTCATCTACAGAAGTAAAAAAATGACCATATTGTATGTGAAGTGTACGCACGACTTGATATTCTGGATATGTAGCTATGACTGTTGCTATAGTCTGTTCATTATTATAGCGAACTGGTTTTATAGCATCAATAAATGGAGTGATAGATTGAATCCCAACAATCCCTGTACGTATTGCATTGTAGTCAGATAAGGTAAAGCTTGTTACTCCAACACTATCGGCTACAGAAGCTCCTTTATCAAAACGAAGTGTACCTGCCATTGCCGTCATTACATGAGGACCTAGTTTATCTATTTCTTTTCGTGTCTTCAAAATCATTGCCTCTGATGTATTGAGTAACGTAGTCAAGATTGCTGAACCAAAGAGAACACCAATAACAGCAAAAAATGTCCGTAATTTATATGCCGATAACGCACGTAATGACATAGATAGTGTACGCATAGATTATTCTCCACCTTTGAGTGCTATAATAGGATTGATCACACTTGCCTTACGAGCCGGCTTCAAACCAAAAATCACACCTAAACATAGTGCAGCGATAATTGAGCTTATGAATACAGTTACAGAAAGATGAACTTCTATAATATCAAGCCATTCTAATATATATCCAATAGCAATCCCTAACAGAAGACCAAAGAATGAGCCAATAAGTGTAAGTGCTACAGACTCCAATAAAAACTGTGTGATAATATCAGAACGAGTTGCTCCTATTGCTTTTTTAATACCTATTTCTACAGTGCGTTCGGCAACCGAGATATAGAATAAATTTGCCAATACAAAGCCCCCTACTGTTAATGCTCCCAATGCAGCTATACCTAGAAAGATAGTTATTCCACCTTTTACAAAGGACATAAAACGTAATACTTCTTTAGGAGAGACTGTTGTAAAATCATCTTCATCATCTGATGCTAATCCATGTTTATAACGCAAGAGCTCTTGGAGTGTCTTCTCATATCTATCCATTTGTGTAGCATCTCGGAACACTATTCGAAGACTATCATATCTATCTCTCTTCATATTAAAGCGTAAAAAGAATGTCCTAAGGGGAAGAACGATTGTATCATTCACATCATATAAGCCACCAGCACTACGCTCTTCAAGAACTCCTACAACTGTTAAACGAGTTGTTCCATTCATCACTATCTGTTCACCTATTGGATTAGCTCCCTTAAACAGCTCTTTTTTCACTGTTTCTCCAATAAGAACAACATTCTCACCTCGTTTTACATCTGCTCGGGTAAAGCCGTGTCCTTCAACAATAGACCATCTCCATGATTGTGTATATTCTTCTGTTGCTCCTGTAACTGTTGCTACAGTGAATGAATTATTTTTATATTTGAGTGAGACATGCGTCTTCACCCGCATAGGAACAATATATTCTATATCATTGAGATTTTCTTGTATAAATTGGACATCTTGCTCTGTTATCGTATCAGCTGTAGAAGAAAACCCTCCTTTGAGCGTACCCGCAAAGATAAGAAGAGAATCTGAACCAAAGGCAGATGTTATCTCTTCGGCTTTTCTATTTGCTCCTTCAATAGCTGATATAATAATAGTAAGCGATGCTATACCTAATGCAACAGCGACAAGAACAAAAATTCCACGCAAGGTGTAGGCTAGTAATGCCATACGTGACATCTGCCATATTCTATATATGTGGAGGATATATGACATACTTACTCCTTTTGCGTAGGACCATCAGAAAGAATCACTCCATCTTTAACCACTATTGTTCTCTTTGCTGTACGGGCTGTTTCTGGTGCATGTGTTACTACGATAACTGTTGTGCCATCTTGATTGATTTCAGAAAATAAATCTAATATCTCAACACTTGTTTTGGAGTCCAATTGCCCTGTTGGCTCATCTGCAAGAAGAACTGCTGGCTCATTAAAGAGTGCTCGGGCTAGGGCTATTCTTTGCTGTTGACCTCCAGAGAGCATAGAAGGCTTAAATTGCATTCTATCTGCAAGACCAACTCGCTCTAACAGTGCTTGGGCTCGCTCTTTCATATCCTTTGTATGCTGTGTCGTATACATTCCCGGCAACATGACATTTTCTAATGCCGTTGCATACGGTATGAGATAGAAGTTTTGGAATACAAAACCGATAAATTGATTTCTCATATGGGAAAGCGTATCATCATCTAAATGAGAGACATCATGTCCTCCAAGAAAATATGAACCTGTTGTCAATGTATCTAATAAGCCCAATATCTGAAGTAATGTTGACTTCCCAGAACCTGAACTCCCTATAATAGAGATAAATTCTCCTTTCGTTACTGTAAATGTTATCCCTTTAAGGATCTGTATACTAGAATCTCCTTGTACAAAGCTTCGTGTTACATTCTTGAGTTGTATCACCTCTTCCATCATTGTAGCCTCTCTTGATATAGCTATACTCTCTTCTCTTTATACTCCTTAGGTCTCGCTTTTTCTTAGATACGAATATCTAGTGCAACGATATCACCATCTTGTAATCCATCAATCACCTCAGTATATTCTTTCCCAGAGATACCAAGAGTAGGAACTACTTTTCTAAAGCCTTCTTCATCTTGAACATAGACAACACGCTCTGAATCTATCCATTTGATTGCTTTATTTGGAACTCGTATGACATTTTTTGCCTCTTTAGATAGAATATCAACTTGTGTTGTCATATCTGTATAGAGTCTCTTTGCTTCTTTTACAGGAATCGGGACAATCGCTTTATAATAGACAACACCATCACGTATCTCAGGCTGTGGATAAATTTGTGCAATCGCTCCCTTGAATACCACATCAGGCAAGGCATCTACTGTGTATGTAACAAGACTATTTTTCTTAACAGAACCAATATCACTTTCATCTATATAAATCCACAATTGCATTTTTGTAGTATCTATAAGAGTTGCTATCGGACTAGATGCTACAATCTGTTCACCCTCTTTCACAAATATCTGACTTACTGTTGCATTCATAGGACTAAAAACGGCATAATATGAAGCTTGATTTTTTACTAGAGCAACTTGAGCTTGTGCTTGTTGGACACTTGCTTGTGCTGTTTCTAATCCAATGGTATATTCTTTTTGAAGTGTATCTATTTGTTGCTGTGTGGAGTCAATATTATTTTGTGCAACTAAGATATTATGATTGAGTTTATCTACCTCAATAGCCGGAAGATGCTTTGTATCTTTCACTGTTTTCTCTTTGATAGCAACTGCTAATGTGTGAGCATCTTGTGCAAGAGCTAAGGCTCGTTTTGCCCCTTCTAATTGTAAAGGAAATATCTCTTTTATTCGCTGTAGCTCTGCATTAGCTTTTGCAAATGTTGCTTCTGCTTCTTGCACCGTTATTGCAATATCTTTTGTATCAAGTGATACCAAGCGTTGATTTTTACTCACCGTATCACCTGTATTGATAAAGACTTTATTCACAACACCAGAGACACGACTACTCACTGTCACTGTTGCTTTATCTTCGGTTTTTATTACCCCTGTTGCATCAAAAAATCCTTGTACTGTACCTACATCTACGACACCTGTAGAAAGTACTTCTAGTACATTTTCATGTATCCTATAACGCATATAGAATACATATCCAACTCCTATACATAGAATGAGAATAAGAAGTATACTCGTACTCCAGAGAATACCTTTTTTTTTCTTTCTTTTTAATGCTTGCACTTCCATTACTTACTCCTCACAAAAGACTACATATACATAAATCTGTCTAATATACACATCTGACGCTGCCGACGAATAGAGAGGTGTAGATATCGGTGGTCGCCG
>CAMWXW010000013.1 GCA_947178315.1 uncultured Desulfovibrionaceae bacterium
AAGCAAGACTAAATATAGAAAAAACAAATACATATAAAACAAGCATATGAATACGCTTCATAAAATAATTACTCCTTGATAATAAATAGTAATACTACCAAAACATAACACACAACAGCAACGACTACAAGAATAAAAAATCACTTCCTACCATAGTCACTTATTACTACAATAGATTTTTATACTCCATATAAGCTACAGTATACTATGGATACATAGAGATTGTAGTATTCAAAAACTATCCCACCATACACTAAAGCTTCCATTACATCATAGAAACAGGATCGATATCTAGTGTAATTCGTACCCCTTTTGTCTTCCCAAGTTGTTGCTGTATCCCAACATAAAGAGCTCGTATTCTTTGCCATGAAGATGCCTTAACAAGCATTTGATATCGATATTGCCCCCTAATAATAGCTATAGGAGAAGGAACAGGCCCTAATACAGTACATTGATAGCTTTTTCCCTCCTGACGAATATATTGCATTACGGTACGAATATATTGTTTTGCCTCCTCATAGGACATTGTACATACAATACGTATCATTGCGATATGAATAAATGGAGGATATCCTCTTTTTTCTCTGATTTCCATTTCATATCTATAGAGCTCCATATAGTCATTATGAAGAACAAATTGCCAACAAGGATTCTCTATAGAACGTGTCTGAACAATAACATGTCCTCGTTTTGTTCCCCTTCCAGCTCTCCCAGCTGTTTGTACGATGAGTTGAAAGACTCTCTCCATTGCTCTATAATCAGGAAAATGAAGTCCATTATCTGCATCGACGATAATTGAAAGAGAGACTTTCGGAAAATTGTGTCCTTTAGCAAGCATCTGTGTTCCAACAAGAATAGAAGACTCACCACGTAAAAATCTATCGAGAATAGCATGTATATGACGTGGACTTCGTGCATTATCTCTATCTAATCGTATACATGGTTCTTCATGTGGAAAGAGTTCTTGTAATTCTTCTTCTAACTTTTCCGTTCCAAAACCAAGAGTAACATATTGCATAGAAGCACATTGAGAGCATGGTTGAGGAAAATGCTCACTATACCCACAATAGGAACACCGTAATATATTCATTGCTTTATGATAGAGAAGGCTCACCTGACAATATGGACATTGTTGTACAGCATTACACGCCGTGCAATACATATGAGGAGCATATCCTCTTCTATTTAAGAGAATGATAGCCTGTTCATTGCGTTCTAATGTATCTTGTAGTGCATCTATAGCATGAGTAGAGAGAAGCCCTTTCTCTTGCTTCATATCAACAAATTCTATTGTTGGCATTTCTACCCCAGTTGCACGTACATGAATTGTATGTTGATGAATACTTCCTTGTTCTGCAGAATATAATGTTTTACAATCGGGAGTAGCAGAGCCAAGCAAAAGCATAGCATTATTACTCTTTGCGACATACCATGCGACATCTTTTGCATTATATAAAAACATACCTGTATCTTGCTTATATGATGAATCATGCTCTTCATCGAGAATACAAAGTCCAACATTGGAATAAGGGACAAATAGTGCCGAGCGTGTCCCAATAAGAATACTTGGCTGAGTGCTTTTTTGTATGGTAGAAAAAAGTTCCTTCTTATAAAGAGGAGTCTGATATCCATGATATACATAATAAGGGACATTTTCAAAGAATAGATCGATATCATTCACAAGTTTATGAACTAAAGCGATTTCTGGAGCAAGAATAAGAGCATGTTTTCCTTGCTGTAAACATCGATAGATGAGTTCACAATAAATTCTACTCTTCCCACTTCCTGTAACACCAAAAAGAAGCTCAACAGAACTCCCTGTTCCTAGACGTTCATACAATGAATGAAGGACACGTTCTTGTTCTGGAGTACATGGAGGTAGATTTTGATTTTTACGAGGGAATACTTCTTGATTGATTTCTGTATCATGTAGAGAATGAGTGAGAGAAGCTACTTCTTCCTCTGTTCTACTTCCCCGTGTATACTGTACACATGAATCAATACGCTCTGTTGTTTTTTCAACATCGATAAAGCCTGCACTTATCAGCTGTTTTACTGTTGCATAATTGCGGACTCCAGAACGTTCTTGAATTTCGTTCCTTGTCAATTCTCCCTCTTCCCACAAAGCATGGAGAATAGCCCTCTGTGCCTTTGCATTTGATTTAATAGGCCATGGAGGTTCTTTTGCTAACGAATAGACATCAAATTCACGAGCATCATGTTGTATATATGCGTACTGCTGTTTCCACCACGACATGATATACTGCTCTTTTCTCTGCACAGGAAGAAGCGATATATCCTCTACAGAAATGATATCTATATCCTCTCCAAAAAAACGCATTTTTGTTGAAAGAGAACGCAATGGTGCAGGTATAACAGTAGCATAAATAGCACCTTCTTGCACTGCATATCGTATAGCAAGCTCACGTATCATAGCAACATAGAGCTTAGAAAAGAGGGGCTTCTCATCAAGAATCCAAGATATTGGGCGTACCTTGATAGAAGAATCAAGCTCACAGGAATCTGTATTAACAATAATTCCCATAATAGGCTTTGTTCTTTTTCCAAGTGGAATTGCAACACGAGCACCTAGTATATCCTCTATATGAAATTCCGGCAACGTACTGTATATAGCAGGGAGTGTATATGTATACGTAGCATATGGACGTACCATAATAGCTATATGGATAGTATACTCATTCATACCTTTGTTATAGCGTATGTGTTACTGATATTCAAGCTTTCACTATTGAGATAGCCTTTTTCATAAATCACGATACGATGTACCTCTCACACTGAGCTATCAAGACATATCTTGCTTTATAGAACAGCTCTATCATAAGTGAGATAAAAAACGTATTGCAAATATAAAACAAAATAGTACACCTAGACTACAACTACAGAGTATTATATTGTGTATTCCACTATAAATACATGAAATAGAAAGAGCCTTATTATACAATACTACGCTAAAAATCTATCTATTCGTAAAAGACTCTCTTCCTTCCCTAATATAGTGAGGAGTATAGGTACATCAGGCCCTCCTTTAAGGGCTGTAAGAGCAAATCGAAGGCTTGGCAAGACATCTTTATTCTGAAGTTCACGTGCCTTCATATAGTCTTGTAAAAGAGAAAGGATTGCATCATGCGTCCAAGAAGAGAGTGCTTCAAGCTCCTTTCGTATATCTACAAGATACTCCTTACCCTTCTCTGCTTGCTTAGGTACAAGACTATAATCAAGTGCTGTATAATGAAGTAGACAACATATGCTCTGCTCTGCCAGCTCTACTAATGTATGTACTCGCTCTCTATATGCATACACAATATCTATAAGAAGAGAAGTATACTCCTCCTCTGTACCACATTGCATATAACGTGTTGAGGCATGTGTCGCTGTGATAGTATTCATAGAACATATATCCTCAATAAAGGGACGTAGTTGATGAGCGATATATTCTACAGGTAATGTTTTGATATAATGTGCATTTATCCAACGCAATTTATCAAAATCAATTGCTGAAGGTGCAGAGTTTAGACCTTCAATAGTGAAGTATTGAATGAGCTCTTCCATGGTAAATAGCTCTTCATCTCCATACGACCACCCTAGACGCACAAGATAGTTGACCATAGCTTGTGGTAAATAGCCCTGTTTTTCGTACTCTATAACTGCTGTTGCACCGTGTCGTTTTGAAAGCTTTTGTTTATCTGAACCTAAAATCATAGGAACATGAGCAAAGTGAGGAGGAGTAAATCCTAATGCCTCATAAATCAATATCTGCTTTGGAGTATTTGCAACATGATCATCTCCACGAATAACATGTGTAACGCCCATCTCATGATCATCAACAACAACAGCTAGATTATACGTAGGCATTCCATCTGCTCTACATAATACCATATCATCAAGCTCTTTTGTATGTATACGTACAGTTCCTCGTACACCATCATCTATCACTATTTCTCTATCGTGAGGTGTTTTCAAACGAACTACTGCTCCTTGCGTATAGGAGAGTCCTTTTTCCCTACATGTACCATCATATTTAGGTTGTTCTCCTTTTGCTTTAGCACGCTCACGCATCTCCTCTACTTCTTCTGGAGAACATGTACAATAATATGCGTGTCCTGTTTCTAACAAGACATTTACATAATGTGTATAGATGTCTTTTCGCTGACTCTGATACCACAGTGGCTCGTCCCACGTAAGCCCAAGCCAACGCATACTCTCTAATATTGCATCAGTGTGTTCTTGTTTAGAGCGTTCAGTATCTGTATCTTCAATACGAAGCAAAAATCTACCATTTGTATGCATTGCCCATAAATATGAGAATAATGCTGTTCTTGCTCCACCAAGATGAAGAGCTCCTGTTGGGCTTGGTGCAAATCGAGTTACTACCTTCATAATATGTCTCCATAGATTATCTTTCGTAAGTAGAGTCTACATCATGAATCGATTTTTATCAAGAAGCCCTTTGTACTATCCAATATATCCATAAAAAGAAGCTTAGTGTAAACTATCAGAGCTATAGCGAGTTGCAATTATTTCAACCTCTTGAATAGATATCCCTGTTGTATGAGCAAGTCGTTCTTTTGATATTCCTTGCCGTAATCCTTGAAGAATGGTTTCTCGTAAGACTGCAGGTGACTGTATAAACGTATCTGCATGTGAGAGAAGACTTTCTAATCGTTCAATACGTTTACGAGTTTCTCTATCCAAAGCTCGTAAATGCTCTATATGCTGTGCAAATGATTTTTCAAACTCTTGTTCAAAGGAAGAGTTTTCATTAAGCATTTGTAAGAATGTATGTTGATTTTTATAGAGATTCGCAACCAAATTCTCTGATGTCTTTACCTTTTTATAAAATAAGACAAGTGCAAAGAAGAGTGCAATTTCAACACAAGAAAAAAATACCAAAGAGACAATAAACCATGTCATAGCATATATTCCTTAGAGCATACAAATAAGAACGATATAATATTTATTTTTAGAATCTAGCATATATAACATCTTTTTGCAATAGATACAATATCTTATAGCTAAAAACAAAGAGAAGCATCTCCTCTTTCATAATAATCTATATACTCAGATATACTTCTTGTCACAGCTATATATTCTTCTCCTATTTGTACATATATATAATTATACATGCCAAAAAATACAAAATATAAAAAAGTGTGGTATACTATATCTACTATATCTAAAATATATTAAGAATATAATGGTTTAGCATATAAATAGAAATATAAAAGCAGTATAATTATATATGAATACACATAGCATTAAAGAGAAGAGGAGGTATAGATATATCCTATACTGTATCCTTGCACTCTTATACGCTCTATTCTGGATACAGAACATCTATTGTCAAACACCTACATTCTATATCCCATATGGAAGCATACTACCATCACTCACACTCGACACTGATATCAAGGTTATATTTCTCGATGGTCCTGGAGAGAATACAATAGTTGAAGGCGATATCGACCTCTCAGGTCTCTACTCTTCCATCGAGGTAACAAGCGCACAAATATTTGGTTCTATTATATTAGGAGATACAGCTGGAGGTTTAACATCATTCGTTGGCCAAGAGGCATTTATACAAAATAGCATTTTGATGTATGGAGATACAGCAATACTTCATCTTAAAAAGAATCTGGTTATAGAGAGTACAATCTCTTTATTTGCAAATATGTACAACCATGCTATCTTAGAAGATATTATTCTTTTTAACACATTATCGATGGGATTAGGTGGAGAGAAGAATATATTAGAAGTTATTAACTCCTCAATTCAAGCCACTGATATTTTTCTTGATGCTACTTTTAACATAGTTCACATTACAGGAGAAAGCTCAATAAGTCCATCATCGCTTATTTCTATATGGGGAGCTTCTGAAATCACCATAGATAGTCCCCTTGGCCACCTTGACTTCTTTAAGTTTGAAACAAATGATATACACTCTCTCACCTTAAAAGAAGGATATATTAAACTAACGACAGATGAACTTATCATTCCTCTTCCAGATATAGTTGGAAGTACATTTACTATATCAGGCTCTACAATACTCGGCGATATCATTGTGAATCCCAATATCGACGTACATGTTAAGTGGTATGATAAGACGTACTTCGTTGGAACACTATACACAGATCCATTGAAAACACATATTATAGGAATAGGACTCTCAAATGAGATTGTTACTCTCCCACTCTTTCCAATATCTCTTCCAACAGGGTTTATCTTAGGAATACAAGATAATACTATCTGGAATGGTGATATTGCTGGCACAAAACTACAACTTGGAATTGTAGAGAGTTCAGTGAATGGAGATATCAATATAATCGATTCTGAGCTTTTTATAGCCAACAGTATTTTAACAGGGAATTTACATATAACAAGCTCTCGAGTTATATTTGATACTATTACTTTTCAAGGCAAAAATCTTACAGCACAAGAAATATATTTAGAAGGCACATTATCGTATAACAAAGTACTAAGTGGAGCAGATCCTGTTCTCATTACAATAGATAAACTTCATGTGAGCAAGCACCTAGAGACAGTATTTTCTACTCACAACAATAGAGTTGGTGAAACAGTAAAATTATTTATTAATGATCTACAAGGCTATTCAAAACCTTCTGTATTCTTTCAAGGCGATGTTGATTTTACCTCTCTCACTGCTGATATATTGATACTTCAACCTAATAGTTATCAAACAGAATATGTGGTTGATTATATCATGCAAAACATAGACATATATACAGATATCCGTAGAATAGAGAATGTACTTCAAGGTTTTTCTGTAGCTCCTCGCCTTCTTAGAAATACAATGAGTGGGTATGATGTTATATTAGAAGAAAATCCTGCTACACCTGGAAGCTATGATATTGTTCTCTTAGGATACAGTCTTACCAATGACGCATTTGCTGGAGCATTTTTAGGACAATCATTACACTTAGATGCTCTCGAAACAACAAGAGCATCACAATTAGTACAAAACTTGAGTGTTCTCATAAATCCTAGAACAAAAGGTATAAGAGGAGCTTCAGTATGGTCTGCATTCTCATTCTTCTATTCAGAACATACACAGCCTGAATATTCAAGAGTGAAAACACAGCTATGGACAGGTACAATAGGTGCTAGCTCTGCCCCAGTTTCCTTTACAAATAACTTTATATCGATATTTGATATATTCTTTCAACTTGGTTACTCACGCTCTAAAATAAATGATATCAAATTTTATAACAGTCATACATCG
Source organism: uncultured Desulfovibrionaceae bacterium (assembly GCA_947178315.1). GTDB lineage: Bacteria > Desulfobacterota > Desulfovibrionia > Desulfovibrionales > Desulfovibrionaceae > CAMWXW01. Next base: position 7,259 of record CAMWXW010000013.1, read on the forward strand.
ACACTAAGCTTTATGGGACAAGCAAATGCAACATCTCTTATCACCATAACTGATATTCACTTCTGGTTCTTCTCCCTTTCACTAGGAGCTGGAACACATAACACAGATATCGTACGACCATATTCAGCTACATCTGATACATGGAAGACATATAGCGTAATGAGTTCCATACACACAGGATATACAGGAAAATTCAACGGATTTTCATTAAGTTCCTATCTAGGTCTCGGGTATATGTATACATCAAAGATTAGCCTCACCTCTGAAGACAATACACATGTTGAGCGTAAAGCTAGTAATACTCTCTACCCTTCTATTTCACTGCTACTAGATTATACATCATACGGTATTCGACCATATATTCATAGTTCCTTTATAGCACCTATCCAGCTTTCAAAGAGCAAAATGAAGATAGCACAAGTAGAACATGAGTATAATCAAGATACAATGTATACGAATTCAAATATTGGATTAGAATACACTGCTATGCTACGCTATACACAAATCAGTTTTGCAGGAGAACTTGGTATCAGAGCTACATTAGAGAAGCATAGTCATATCGTCCCCTATGTAGATCTCAAACTTACTATTTCCTTCTAGCACTCTTTCTATCTTCCCTGTATACTGGTAAGCAATTGTCCTACTGTTTTCATATCCCACTCTTTTTCGGAGACTGTAGGAAGAATAACAAGGATTCCCTGATCATAGGCTCGCAATAATCGAAGATCAGACTCATTGGGTTCAATAATAACTCCCTGTGGAGAAGAGAGAACAAGAGCTCTTACCTCAGTATCTGCACTTTTTGCTGCAACAGAGAGTGCCGATTTAATAGCAGATATACCATCTCTTGCTTCTGCACTTTCTACAGAGACACCAGTATATACTTTTCCACTTTGAGTTAGTAAAGCACACCCAACAGGTTTTTTACTATATTGTGCTAATGCAAAGTTAGCAACTTCCTTTGCCTGCTCGATGAGTTCTTTTTCTTGCTCTTTTGTTATTTCATGAACAAACCATTTTCTATATATTCTATCATATTCTCCAGAGCGTTTAATATGTGCAAATCTGGAGTTCACTATCTGTACAAGCTCTTTTTTCTGTAATGTAACAGCAAAAAACATATCTTCTACAGCAATTGGTGAGCCCACTGCAAGTAGACCTTCAAACATAGCAGTCTGAGCATACCATCGCCCAACACTATACATTCCTAAATACCCACTCACTTGTTCATCGTAGAGAGCCCGTATAGCATCGAGATCAGTAGCATACGTCTTACTCCTCATATCTTTCATTGCAATAAGAAGATCTTCGGCAAATGAAAATTGCTTTACCCCAATAAATTTACCACGTAACCATTCTATATTAGGCACTCTATCTTTCACCTTAGTGAACATACGAAAGGTAGTGCTATAATACGGTTTATCTGCAAATGAAAACAGAAGCTTTGTATTAGGACTCTTAATAAAACCTGGAGCGATATGTATTTTGCCTTCGGAAAGCTGTACTTGTACCATTTCCCACGTCAACGGCTTAAAGACTGGTGTATATTGTGTTTTATAAAAAATTGCTTTTAGAAGTTCCACATCAAATCCGGTTGGCTCGCCTCGTGAATCTTCAAAAGAAAAAGGTGCAAAATCTCTATCAAAACCAATAGCAACTTCGCTGCTATGTCCTACTCCATATAGGTACACAATGATAGTAAGAAAAGAAAGAAAGGAAAATATACTTTTATGCCACAGGACTATAGACGTTTCTATTGAATACTGTTTTTCTTCATTTTTCATTCAATATGCCCCTATAAGAATATATTTCCCCACAACGCAACACACACATTCAATGCATATGATATACCATAAGGATAGCTTACTTGTATCTTATAAAGAAGGTGTCGTATATGAGGCTATTTACTGAATGTCATCTTACGTCATATTGACCTTCTTACTATTTCTATGTTATTGTACATACAGCAATATAGAGTAATATAAAACAAGACTATCAGAATTCCTTCAGTGTTTCTACTCGAACTCTCGATACCACAAGACTATACTAAATTTATAGGAAGAAAGATATATGAGATTATATACAATACTCAGCACCTGTATCCTTTGCCTTTCCCTATCTCTCCCAGCGTATTCTTCAGAGGAGAAGGTAAGACCACAATTTTACTTAGGCGGGAAATTTATGCTTGGTTCCGCAGATCTTTCTGTTGGGAAATATACTAACATTGCGAATCCATCAGGAGCTGCAAAAGATGGAAAAATAGCTCAGTATGCAACACAGATCCGTTGGGGAGGAGGAGCTACTTTAGGTGTTAAGATTCCTATAATCCCTCTTATTGCAGTGCGTACAGAGCTTGAATATCTCCATGGTCGAGCAGCAAAAACATTCTCACATGGAGGAGAAACTAAACTAGGCTTTAATACTAATAACCTCTTCTTTAACACCTATGTTGATTTTATATCACTCCATACATATATCAAGCCGTATATTTCTGTTGGTATAGGAGTTGGATTCAATGAATTAAAATATACTCCAGCAAGTATAGATATAGGCACATCAACAGCAAGTCCTATAAACTGTATTGCCCAAGCAGGCATAGGAACATATATATTGCTTGGTAATATAGGACTCGATTTGAATATACGCTATCTCTATAACGGTGCTATAAAAAAGACATATATAAATTCAGGTGGAGATGCAACTCGTACATTCAAAGCCTCACCTCATATGGTAGAAGGACTTATATCTATTCTCATATTTATCTAGAAGTCCTTTCCTCATTGAGAAGAAACTCTAGCATAGCTATTTGTATTCTCTTCTTTCTATTTACTATAAACTAGTATATAT
>CAMWXW010000014.1 GCA_947178315.1 uncultured Desulfovibrionaceae bacterium
ATCTATACGTACGTGAATTTATTACATTTCTGATTTATTACTCTCATATATTGGTAGTCAATACTATTCAATATATACTAGACTGTTCTCTTAAAAAGATGATCTATCATTGATTTATGCATACGGATACTAATAGGTCGTCCATGTGGACAATGTGTATTATGAGGAACACAAAGCCATTGTGTAAGGAGTGCATACGCATCTTCAGGTAATAAGGTATCTCCTTTTTTAATAGCATTTGTACATGCCTTTTTATGAATTATGCTTACCATATCATCTGTGATATCTAGTAAAATATCTTTAATGTACTTATGTAAGCGTTGCTGTGGTAAATAACTAGGGATACCCTCAATTGATATAGTCCCCTGTGTATGTGTAATAATAAATCCAAGCTCCTCTAGTTCATGAGATATCTCTAAAAAGCGATTCTCTTCTTGTGGGTGCAATGTAAACACAACTGGTGGAGAAAGATATTGAATATTGTATGATGCATTTCGAGTTATATATTCTTCTAAAATTCGTTCATGAGCTGCATGTTGATCAATAATAAGGAGTTCATCATTATATATACATCGATACACTAGGTATGTTTCTGCAATAGTACATATAAATACATACTTATCTGTTATTGATTCTGTAGAGTCCTTACTATGTGATTGAGTTGTTTCGATATGAGGCATACTATACTGTTCTTGTGCATACTGTGTATCCATAAGACGCACTTGACTATATACTGTTTCCTGAGAAGTATTAGAGATATCAGCCCCTTGTAATACAATATGCTCTTGAGATAGTTCTGTACTTTCATCACTATATCGACCATAGATTACTTGGCTTTCCTCTATATCTCTTGGAGTAGAAATAATGCGTTGCTTAGGCACTTCCCATATCTTTTCTTCATCAGAGGGAGAAGAGCTTCTTTGATAATTTGCTATATCACTGTGTCTCTCTTCTTTTTCTAAAGAGGAAAAAGGAGGAAAAGGAGATTGTAGAGGAGAGTACGACTTCTGTATCATATTCTCTTCATGTGGTAACTCTGAATAATATTGTAATGCATTCTTCAAAGCAACAATAATTGCTTTAATACACATTCCCTCATCAGTAAAACGAACTTCTGCTTTCGTTGGATGAACATTGACGTCAACTTCATCTGGTGGAAGCTCTATAAAAAAGACTCCAAAAGGATATTCTTTAGAAGTTAAGTATTCTTTATATCCCTCACGTACAGCTCTCATAAGAAACTTATCGTTCACGCTCCTATTATTTACATATAAGAGAAGTTTATCTGCTTTTTTCTGTGTGATATTAGGATTTGAACACAATCCACGCACAACTATACTTTTATATTGATTGTGAAATTCGGTAAGACATTCTGTAAGCTCTGTAGGGAAGATACTTTGTGTACGTTCTAGCAGAGATTGATTTTTTGTAAAATGAAAGAGCTTTCTCCCTCCAACAGAAAACGTAAACTCAACAGATAAATACATCAATACAAGCCGTAGAAATATATCAACACATTTTTTTTGTTCTACAGAGGCACTCTTAAGAAATTTCAATCGAGCAGGTGTATTCAAAAAGAGGTTTTCAATAGTGATACATGTTCCATCTATAGGTGTTGTATACCCTTCTTCTTTTAATGTACCATACTGCATTGTTACATATGCTGTCTCTTCCCTCTCTCCATTCTCTTTTTTATATGCCGAGGCAAGCGTAAGAAGACTCACAGAGGCAATACTAGCAAGAGCTTCTCCTCTAAAACCAAAGGTATGCAATGCATACATATCTTCAAATGAATGTATTTTACTTGTTGTATATCGCTCAAGTGCTGTAACAAGATATTCTTTTGCTATTCCGATACCATCATCTCGTACAACTATTTTCTGTAAACCACCATGTTCTATTTCTATATGAATACTTTGTGCACCGGCATCAAGACTATTCTCTACAAGTTCTTTAATAATATTAGCAGGTCTTTCAACCACTTCTCCAGCTGCAATTTGATTACATAACGATATCGGTAATTTGTGTATAACATTCATAGAAATTCCTCGGGTGTATATCAAGAAAATTGAAGTTCCATATAATAGTATACAATCCTTATGAGACATGAGGAAAGAGCATATATTACATAAGTATCAGACTCTCCTACTTTGTAGCAAGACTCTTTTGATATGATTGAATTGCATCAAGGATTCCTTGAATAACAGCCTTTCTATAAGATGCCTGCACTAAGATATTAGCTTCTTGCTTATTTGAGACATATCCAAGTTCAACTAAAACTGAAGGCATACGAGCTCCAAGCAAAACAAAAAATGGAGCAGAACGAACACCTTTATCTTTAATAGTATAAGAATACTGCTTCGCTCTTGCAAGTACACTGCGTTGTATATGATGAGCAATATCTTTTGATTCCTCTTGTTTTGAATCAAGTGTGATATCGCTTAGAATAATCTGTAATGAGTTTAATTTATTTGCAGATACTCCATTTTCTCGTGAAGCAACAAACGCAGCTCGCTTATCAGAGCCTTGTACAGAGAGATAATATGTTTCAAAACCAGCAATACTGCTATCATGGTGGGAATTACAGTGTAGAGAGATAAAGAGATCAGCCTTTTTTGTATTAGCAAGCTCTGTACGTTTTTCTAACGGGATATATACATCAGTAGTACGTGTGTAATAGACAGTATATCCTGCACTTTGTAATTTTTTACCAAGCTCTTTTGCAAAAATCAACGTCTGCTCTTTTTCTACAATACCATTCCCAACTGTTCCAGGATCTTTACCACCATGCCCTGCATCTATCACAACTGTTTTAATTCGTAATCCAAGTTGTTGCAACACATCATTACTATATGCGTGCGCTGTGTATGGAATCAGATAGATTGTACATACAATACATATCAAACGAATATATGACATCATGTAGCGGAACCCCTTCTCTATAGTATAGCAAAAATAAAGGATAGGTTCAAGATTTTCTTCTCTATGCTCTAAAAAGAAGAATCTATAAAGGTAATTGGTATAAGAGTAGAGATATCGTAGAGAAACTCTCTCATCTCATCTTCTTGATACGGGCTTGTTACAGCATGCAATAAAGCAAGTTTGGGATTGAGGACACGTAAATATCCTATATTATCTTGAGCCTCTATATAGTATTTACATAGAGCTATATTATGAGGAGCAATGAGTATTGGTATATATATATTTCTCACAGAAGAACACTCTAGTTCAAAAGAAAAAAGCTACAAAATACTCTGTAGCTTTTTCCTACGTCATGTCAAAGAATACTTAGAATGTGTATTGAAATCCAAGAGCAAGAGAGAGAACATTATCTTCTGGTTTTACTCTCCAATGACTATTTGTTGTCAACATATTCATATAGCCAACACCAAAAGTTGTGCTAAAGTTTTCATAGATATTATATGTTGATATAAAGTTAAGAGCAAGAATACTATCTGCTGTTGTTAGGAATGTTGGATTGAATGTAGCATTTTCAGTTGCAACACCACTAGTGCTTCGTACCCAGCTCTGATCTGTTGTACCCATCATATAACCAAGTTGGAAGAGGTGAGTAAGATTATCAATAAATGTGATATCACCTAATTCTAAGACAACCCCTTGAGTAGAAGATGTTGTATATCCACCAACGAGACCATCATTACCTATAGTGACTGAACTATCAGCAAATGCGAAATATAAAGGAACATAAGCTGCAGAAATAGAAGGCATTAGACCACCAGCCTGATTCAAACCTGAGTTTTTCTTATTACCTGAAGCATACCAGTATTTAATAGCCGGAGTGAACATAGGCAATTTGTAATTCACATCAAGACCAATCATAAAACCTTCTCTTGAAGCGGCTTTATTGCTACCAAACTTAGCTTGTCCATATACTCCATCAATACCAATATGTAAATTTTTAATAGCTTCAATTTCAACAGCAGCACCAACCCACCATGCAACACCAGCTACATTTGGAATAACATAACTGTAGTTACCATTAGTATCCCATGTTTTTGCTGCGTTCATAAGGCCTTCTTGAGCTAAAAATGCGTTCGTACCAGAGTTGCTAAAATTATATGTAGCACCATCTTTTGTAGCTTGAGCTAAACTACTACCACTTTTTCTTGTGATATTAGCAAATGCAGCCCATGGAGAAATTGTTACACCAGAGAATGAAACAGGAACATCTACTTGTACATAGTCAATTGCAGAAGAACCTTTATCATTTTGTCCACCAACTGTTGCATATGGTCTACTCCATGCTAGATTGAAGCTAACCATTTCATTTATTGTGTATCCAAAGCTTACACCAGCTACGTTATCGTCTAATACATAGTTACCAAATGTTGCTGAAGGTGCTGTCATATATTGTATACCCAATGTCATAGAAAGATTTTCCATACCAGGCATTTTTGAGGCAATATACATTTGTCTAACTTTTACATTAGAATTATTTCTTGAACCTATTCCAGTCGGTCCATAACCAAATTTATATGTACCAAGTTCTAGTTGTAAAGAAGAATATAAGTTTTCACTTATAATGGCGTCTAAACGAGGTCTAAATCGGATCAGACCATCAAATGCATCACCTTTCACGAAATTAGGATTTTTTTGATATTCACTTGCTACGATAAAAATTCCAGAAAATTTAAATTCTGCACTCTGTGCAACTGACACACTCCCAAAAGATAAGCATGCCATCATAATAGTTGCTAATGTCTTCTTTATTCCCATTAACAGCCCTCCTTGCTTGGTTAAAACAATACAATAAATCTTACATTATAGTATTTACATTTGGTATACATATAAGACTTATAACTCAATGATATCATAGCACTACTTAAGTAGTCAATGAGAGTGTATACGTTTTACACAATCTAAATAAACAACAAAAACACAATATTCCATAGAGTAGATACAATACTATACGCTATCATCATACTCTATCCCTAGAAAAACAAAGAGAGAGAAGAAATAGATTTTCATTTGCCCACTTTTTGCTACTACGACAAGCTGATAGACAAAGTAAGAAAAAACCTCCATTTATAATAGTAGGGTGATATATCTATGAGCATTTTTGATACAAAAAAGAAAGAAGATACACTCAAGAAATTAGCAAAACAATCCCTTCACACAATTCCTTCTTTCCAACAAAATCAACAATCTAGTTTTATCAAACGTGTTCGTGCACTCTTTTCTACCCCCAAGCAAAAGAAAGATGTTCTATTACGAGTAGCAACAGGAAGAGAACATGGCTTTCCCTGCAAAGAAAAAATGACTCCAGAAGATACAATGCAATTGGAGTATTCAGCAATCCTAGATACAAAAACATTCAATACGATAAAAAATACAAAGCAGAAGAGTAAACGTAAGCTAGGTTCTAGCTCTACTACTGAAGATTATCGCGGAGAACATCTTCAATTTATGGATATTCACGTAGATTTATCTAAAGAAACGCAAGGTATTGCAGAAGAGTGTATACATTCAAATCCTACAACGATATCAAGTAGACAATCGATTCAAACATTACCACAACTATGCCACCATTATCTATTGACAAAAGAAGAGATACGTACATTGTGCTACATAATATACGACTGTACCTATGTACGCAATAGTGAATCATTTCAAGGACAAAGCCCAATGTTAATAGCTCGCTATCTCTGTAGAGAACGCAGACATATCTTGCGTTTCTCCTTAGTGGAATACGCTAGCTTATTACAGCACATAGCTATCACACATAGCACACTTTCAATTCTTGAGATACTCACATGGATGAATGCAATTTCTCGCATGGCACGTATTGTAACATCACTGACTTCAATTCCCCATAACAGTGCACTTCTTATGTCCTTAGTATGGCTTCCTCGCAATGCTATTATTACTCTTACAAAAGGAAGGACATTAGATAAATCACTTCTTTCTCTTATACGCAGTGATGCAGAAATCACACTTTCTAAACTACAATCATATATTATTATTGTTGCCGTTGCACGGATTATTGTAGAACAATTTGATAAAAGCGTTATCTACGATCCAACACAGCTTTTACTCAGAATAGAACCAAAACAATACATGCAGAACAACAATCCTATCTCCTCTCTCATGCAGATATTTCAAGACATACACACGAAGTACTACTTTCTTCTACAAAGTAATACAGAATACTTTCTCCACGCATTAGAACAGACAAGTATCAAAAATGAATCAGAAGACCTCATGATACAGCTCCACGAAGTCAATACTATTTTATATACTGTTCGCAGGATAGAACAATTGTATAATAGAGTGATGACAAAAGAAGAAGTCTTTGCAATTATCAATAAGTTATCTCAATCGACAGTAGAAATAATTCGTTTCTATGGAATACACCCCCGTGAGTTCTTTACAGAAGACAATGGCTTCTATTTCCCACTCGTACAACTCCTTGCTTACATACAATATAATAAAATAAATGAAGTTACTCCACAGACAGCTATTCTCATGCGTTTCATTCCACTCCACACCTATCAGAATGCAGAAAAGCCCTATGAGGAATTACAAAAACAATGCAATGAGATTATCAAACGATGTCCTCGTATTTTAGAGATTGATGAAGTCAATTTAGAAAATATCTTCCTAGAAAAACTTCTTCTTGAACCAATTGATACAGAGCGTTCACTTCCCTTTTTTGAAAATATAGAACTCATTGTTATTGCATGTGCTAAAATACAATCGATACAGCTTAAAAGAGGAACACATGCTCATGAAGTACTCTACACACTATGCAATATTCCACACACAACACTTACATATATAACTCACTTCCCAGAAATCTTCTTCTCTCGCCTTATTGATGATTTCCCTGCTCCATTTTTTGATTCCATATATAGTGCTTTACAAGAGTACTGTACAACAAAGAGCTTTCATTATAAAGTCCTCGCATGCTATATCTCTCCTCTCTCTATAGCTGGAGAAAGTACGTCAGCCTCAGAGCTTACTATGGAGATGGTAACACCGTATATAGAACGAACTCTCACCCTACTTAACGCTATGAATACAGAACTCTCATGTAGAGAAGGATATACAAATGATACTCTTTTCAATGCACTCTCATACCTCATGCCTCTTTATTATAAATATCCGATGCGTCCCGATGCACCTCTGCGTTTAGTGCAACATGTGAATCAAGTTTTAGAAGTAATTACAGGAGGTTCACATATTCCTTTACAAGAACTGTGTTCAAAACCTAAACGAGTTTTACAAAAGTACCGAAAAGATCAACAAGAAGATACTAAAGATCGCTTATAATTGCATGTATAAAATATAGGCATAAGGGGGGATTATGCTTCTCTCTACATTTATGGAATATGCATTAGAAGGATACGGTGCTGTGCTCAAAAACGGTACTCTTGAGCGTGTACCGATGAAACAACTAGGAAATACTAGTAACACAAAACGAAAAGAGCCAACAAAAGAAGAAAACATACAAACAATAATAGCATTTATAAATGCAGTAAAAAAACAACATGGAGAGCTTTGCTCCTACCTTGCAATGCTCTTACTTGTGGAGACTATACAAAAAAAAGAAGTACTTAATCCATATCGTATTCTCACAACATATCAATCTATGCTAGAGATAGAGAATGTAGTAAGGGAAGACTATCCTTACTTTAGACAACTTCCATTAGCAAAACAAAAAGAGTATATGATTATCATGTCACAGATGCATGCAAACTTGAGAGAGAGAAAAAAAGTAAGTAAAGCATTTTTATTCCAAAATCTTTTTACTCAAGGAACAAATCCATTGATACGAGAACAATAGCCTAGAGTGAAGAGAAGAACTCAACTATCTTTTCTGGTGCTGTACCAACAGTAGTAGCAAGATTAGAGATATATACTAACTCAATTCCATCAGGGATATTCTCTTCCTCTATACCATTTACATAGACACTGGAATCTGTATCAAGAATGATATGAGTGATATAATCGATAGCATGCTCCCTTTGAGTTCCAACAACTTTAAGAAGGGTATCAACACACATCGCAACACTCATTCCACCTTGTTCTCTATCAATACCAACATTAGGAATATATATTTTAGGGCACACGGCTTGTGAGATGGTTTCACTTACACCTGTAACAAGTAAACATGCTAAAATACTTGAATAAAAACTTCCCATAGGATAGCAAATAGCATCTGCATGAGATAATGCTTCAACAACATACTTTGGAGCTTTCACTTGTATTGGAGTGTATGACTTCTTTGCATTGGGAGTAAGCATAGCAAGAAAGAAATCATCAAATGGAACCTGTGCTTCTGTTGTAATTATTTTTTGTCCTACATACTCTCTACCATCATAGCCAATACCAACTATATGCACATCTTCTTCTGTTATCGGAAGAACAGAACCATGTATACACAGTATCTCTGATAACTCTTGAATAGCTTGATACAAGCTTGTATGATACAACATTGCTCCGACAAAAATACAGTTGCCAAGAGAAAGTTCAGAAAAAGAAAAAGGCTGTTCAATACGCTTTGTAAATGTATCTATATAAAGAGCAAGTTTTTGAGCAACTTCTGACTCAACCTCTTTCCATATAGGGTGTTCTCTATATAGGAGAGTATAGATGGTGTCTATTTCTTCAAATGTTGGATTTCTAGAAGCACGGAAGGAAAATAGATCAAATATCGCTTGGCTACATTCTGGATCTGCTAAGGCAAGCATTCGTTTTCTAATATCTCCTATAGCAGGCATAGGAATAAGAGAACGTAAAATCCCAGTACTTCCCCCAGAATCAAATGTAGTAACAATATATGTCACGTCTTTCGTATATTGTGCCAACATACTACTGGTTATATTAAAGGCCGTGCCTCCAGAAAAAAATACTAGTCGTTTTGCGCTCATAGTCATACCATTAAACAAGTGTAGTATCAATATAGTGCAATTAGCATACTGATGAATTGTGTATTTTATTTAGATTTATTATTTACTAATAGAATGTATACTATACATAGAAATATATAATTATGCTACACATATCACTAGATAAAGATGATATCAATAAACTCTTTACTCCTAACAGGTTATTATAGAAAAGAAAACCATACAAAAAACACACAAAGGACAATAGTATACAAAAAGAGCATGCTATACTAGCAAGAGTACTCTTTACTATGAATACACCGACGTTTATAACATCTCTCTAACATATATCATGACGTTATAATAAGAAAAAGGTATGACTATAAGAATATCCTAGCATCTGAAAAGTAGTAGTATACCATGAGATAGAAAAGGACTTTCTTTTACAAAAATGCTTTGTATTGCTATCAATATTAAGCAAATACACAATAGATATTATGTATTACTTCTCTTTCACAAATTGTAATATAAAAACTAGATAACAACCTCGTTACCAATAGCACCCACCTTCTACAAGGAGATAGTCTTTTGGACGCTCATCAAGTGAAGGATATACCCAAAAATCTTCTTTGAAGACACGTGTACCATCTCCTTCCCATCGACGCCCCTTAATAGCAAAGAGAAGTTGTGTTGCACCTCCTGTATGGAGAGCTTGTTTTCCAAGAGCTTTGATATATGAAGCAAGAGGTAACCCATACGCACCACACCCTAAAAAAGCGATATCAAAATCTATCTTTTTTATTTCATCATGCATATATTCTAATGCATCAAACCATGTTGGAATAGCATGGAGGGCGCGCCGGGGGGGGTGGGGGGGGGGGGGGGGGGGGGGGGGGGGGGGGGCGGGAGGGGGGGGGGGGGGGGGGGGGGGGGGGGGGGGGGGGGGGGGGGGGGGGGGG
>CAMWXW010000015.1 GCA_947178315.1 uncultured Desulfovibrionaceae bacterium
ATATATGTTCTAGTATATGTTCCTGCTAGTAAGATAGGATTGATGTTATAAAGAACGAGTCTATGTGATGTACTCCACACAAGATTAGCAATATTCCAAGGCATACTACATATATATTGCATTACTTCGTATATGAAGGCAAAAAGTGCTTAGTTTACTCATAGGATATATCTCTCATGGAGTTTCAAAGAAGAACGTCAATATGGAGTAGCATGTGGCATTAGAACATATATCAAAGATAATGACTAATGCTATTTATTCTGAAGCACCTGTTTCTATTAAGGGGAGGGTAGTACAGGTTGTAGGAACAATAGTAAAAGCCGTTGTACCTGGAGTTGTAGTTGGTGAGATTTGTACACTACGTAATCCCGATACAGAGTGGAATATACGAGCAGAAGTTGTAGGTTTTACACAAAATGCAGCACTCTTAATGCCACTTGGAGAATTGCAAGGGATATCTCCATCAACAGAAGTTCTCCCTACTGGGTCTGTTCAAATGGTACCTGTTGGACCTCAACTCTTAGGGCGTGTCTTAGATGGATTAGGAGAGCCAATGGACGGACTTCCCCCTATTGAGCCAGAAGCCTATTATCCAGTGTATGCCTCTCCACCTAATCCAATGGAGAGACAATTGATAGATCACCCTCTTTCTCTAGGCTTGCGTGTCATGGACGGGTTACTAACCTGTGGAGAAGGACAACGAATGGGTATTTTTGCAGCAGCTGGTGGAGGTAAATCAACACTTCTTTCTTTTTTAGTACGTGGTGCAGATGTAGATGTAACAGTTCTTGTTCTAGTCGGAGAGCGTGGAAGAGAGGTGCGAGAATTCATAGAACACGATTTAGGTAAAGAAGGAATGAAGAAGGCTGTTCTTGTCATAGCTACCTCAGATAAATCTTCTATGGAGAGACTAAAGGCCTCATATGTAGGTACAGCAATAGCCGAATATTTTAGAGATCAGGGGAAAAAAGTATTGCTCTTATTAGATTCTGTTACTCGTTTTGGAAGAGCATTGCGAGAAATTGGTCTTGCAGCTGGAGAGCCTCCAACAAGAAGAGGGTTTCCTCCTTCCGTGTTCTCAACATTACCTCGTCTTATGGAAAGAGCAGGAATGTCTGCTACGGGTTCGATAACAGCACTGTATACTGTTCTTGTAGAAGGTGATGATATGACAGAGCCTATTGCAGATGAAACACGAGGTATTTTAGATGGACATATCATTCTCTCTCGTAAGCTTGGCTCAGCCGGACATTATCCAGCAATAGATGTTCTTGCAAGCGTAAGCCGTGTTATGAATAATATAGTAACAGATGAGCATAAAGAACTAGCACGCTATATCCGTACTCTTATGGCAAAATATGATGAGATATCAATGCTCTTACAAATAGGGGAATATAAAAGTGGGTCTGATCCACTTGCAGATGAAGCGATACGTAAAATAGATCAAATAAATGCATTTTTGAAGCAAGGTATGCAAGAGTATTCAACATTTGAAGAAACATTAGAAGCTATGCGTCGTATAGTAAATGGATAGGTAATTTTTATATACTCTTTGTATGAAAAAATTTCTATTGATATATAAGTAAAGTATATAGGCAATGGAAAAGGAACTCTCTACTTTTATATTATAAAGGGATACCATCTCGGGCGATATCTTGTAAAATATGTACAGGGAGTTCTTCTGTGCGTGTAGTATAAGGGATAGCATAGGTATCAAATATATCTTGTGCATTACGGAAGTATTTTTGAAGACGTGGGAGAAGTTGTTTTCTTCTATGAGAGAAAGCGTAGTGTAGGAATGAGTCAAATGAAGCTGGAATACGTTCTATTTGCTCTTTATTATGTGGTTGAAAGGAAAGCACCATAGAATCAACTTTTGGTGCAGGAAAAAATGAATCCGGACGTACAATATACTCTTTCTTGGGAGTACAAAAGCTCTGTATCCACACACTAAGCATACCGTAATCTTTTGAATGTTCTCTTGCTAAAAGGCGTTCACCAACTTCTTTTTGAACCATAAACACACAATAGCATTGAGCTTGAGAAATAATTTCCCATAAAAGAGGTGAAGCTATATTATATGGAAGATTAGAAATACATTGCCAATCTACTCCGTGAGATGCGTGAAGTCGAGCGTAATCAAATGTCAAGGCATCTGCACAAATTGTTTGTACTCTTGCACTGTGTATGGTAGCCCAGTATGGATCTCTCTCTATAATATAGAGTGGGCTTGAACGCTCTTGTAAGAAGCCTGTAAGCGCTCCTCTACCAGGACCTATCTCAAGTGTGTGTATCGAGCTAGTATGAGGTAGAAGTTCAACAATAGCTTGAGCGATATGTGTATTGCGTAAAAAATTTTGTCCAAGTGCTTTATTGGGGGAGAAGTGAATAGTATTAGAGGCTATATCGTGATATGCACGTTGTATAGTACTAAATGTATCCATAAATTCCTCCATTCTCTCGACTTAGAACGTATATAGCATAGATTTGATATAATGATATACATAAATTTCTCTCTCATCATCTATGATAAAAGAAGCTACGGATATTTTTTATTTTCAAGCTCTATGTATGAGAGACAAAAGATGTGGTATTACATGGACTTATATACATTCTTATAGTATAATAGCACAAACTATTTTATGGAGAATCTTATTATGAAAAAGAAAGCTCTATGTACTCTTATTGCGTCTATAACACTGCTATCGCTTTATACAAGTGGATACAGTGCATCTATGGAGCAATCGAAACCTATGGTTCCAACAACAGCTATTGTGAGTAGACAAAATGCTACACTTATAGCTAAGGAAAGTGTACGTATTAGTAAGGGAACGTTTTCAGTAGTCTTGCCCTCTTCTTTTGTACAGGATAGTTTCGTGTTACAAACAGAAGGTATGGATATCATGACAACAGAAGTCAAGCTCACTCCAATACAAATTAAAGATATCCCTCTTGTACAGACACGAGCAGACTTGTTGAAAAAAATAGAACAGCTTACTACAAAAATGAATGCTATTGATGCTCGAGTAAAAGTTCTCTCTTCCTCTCAACAAGTGTTTACATCTGCAAAAGATATAAGCACACTTGATAGTGCATTAGGAAGTAGATTTGAATATCTCTATAATCAAAAAAATCAACTCAAGCAACAACAAGATGCTACAAAGCAGGAGTTACAGATAGTAGAACGAAATCTTATTGAGTCTACTGGTAGCGTTGAGCCTTCGTATGTCGTTGTAACAGTGTCTCTTGTTGATAAGAATATCAATGGAGAATATCCTATAGTATATTCTTATATTGCTGGTTCAATAGGCTGGAATCCTCTCTATCAAGTCGATGCTGATATCACTAAAAAAACAGTGCGTGCAAAATTTAATGTCGAGTTATGGCAACGCACAGCACTTCCATGGTCTGGGACGTCTGTTATTTTAACAACAGCAACGCCTACATCAAGTCCTGAACCAACACAGCTTCCTTCATGGAATGTAGGTATCAATAAACCACAACCACAAGCAAAAGTAATGATGGCTCGTAGTGGTATACAAACATTTGAGTTAACAGATCCAGATGCCCCGATAGTAGAAGTGGTTTCTAATGCAATGCAATGGTCATTAGGCAAGCAAAATGTGGTTGCTGGAGAAACAAAAATCATTACAATCTCCACAACAATGTTCGATGCAGATTTTATGTATACATTGCGTCCGTATGTAGCCAATGAAGCATTTTTTACAGCATATCTAAAAAGTAATAAACAGCCAACTCTTCCAATGGGGAAAGCTAGTTTTAGTGTGGTAGGAATCGGTGTTGGACAAGGTACATTTAGTTATACTCCGAATGATACAAATAAAGTGTATTTTGGAAAAGATCCCCTTGTTACAGGTACAATGGAATTACAAAAAGATACACTTGTTGTAACGAAAAAAGATCAAGTAAAAACATATGAGTGGAAGATCAAGGTTCAAAATCGCCGTAAAAACAGTGTCCATGTGCTTGTTCAGGATATAAAACCAGAGACAAGCTCTCCACAAATAGCTATATCATGTGAAGGAAGCTCTCCACAACCACAGATAACAGCAGAGTACGTAGAGTGGGATATTCCATCATTGCGTCCACAAAAGGTAGAAACAATAAATTACAGTGTGACAATGACAGCACCACTCGATGTGGAAATAGTCAGTCCAAGATAGAAGATATACGCTTGTGATAGAAGAAGACTCTATAATGAGTCTTTTTCTTCCCATAAGAATAAAAGGAGTAAGAATGAGAATGATAGCTTTATGTATAGTTATGATGGTTTCTCTTGTTCTGTTGCGAGCAGGTAATGTACGTGCAGAGCAGAGTGTCCTATCAAATGGAATGAAGGTTCTTATACATGAGGATAATAGATTTCCTCTTGTTTCTCTTCGTGTTTCAGTACGTACAGGTTCGGTAAATGAGAAGGCGAAGGTGAGTGGAATAGCACATGTGCTTGAGCATATGGTATTTAAGAGAACAGAAAAATGGCCAAATGGTACAGCAGCAAAGAAGATAGAGGAAGTAGGAGGCTATCTCAATGCAATGACAAGCTTTGATTATACAACATACCTTGTAGATGTTCCAGCTGATCAATGGAAGTTAGGTATGGAAGTTCTTGAACAGCTTGTATTCAAAGCAGTATTTGATAAGGAAGAATTGGAAAAAGAAAAGCTTGTCGTAATAGAAGAGTTAAAGCGTGGAGAGGATAATCCTCATAATCGGATTTTTAAGAAGGTACAAGCAATAGCTCTTAAAGGCACTCCGTATGCACGTCCTATAATTGGTACAGAAAAAACAATTCATGCAATTACAGTTCAGGACTTACAAGAATATATAGCTACGAATTATCAACCACAGTCTATGTTTGTAACAGTAGTTGGTAATGTTGATACTGCAAAAGTAAAAAAAGATATTGAGCAACGTTTTGGGTCGTATAAGAATACTCGAACTATTACTCCTCAAGAGCCAATAACTCGTGAAGATCTTCCATACGGTCAATTTATATCAGTAGAAAGAGCTGCATGGCGTAATGCATATATTACACTTGCTCTTCCAATATCTGGGTATCAAGATATTCGTTCAGTAGAGTTAGATGTTCTCTCTGGTGTTCTTTCTGGAGACTTAACAGCACCACTTCAAAAAAAATATAAATATGATCTTCAATTAGTCGATAGCTTTTCAATTGAGCCTATAGCATTTCGTAATGTAGGATTACTCTATATCTCTGCTCAAGTTGCCCCTAATAATATAGAGCCTTTTATGAAAGAGTTATTACAAGATATTGCTACGATTGGAAAACGAACATATAGTAAAGAAGAAGTACGTAAAGTACAGTTTAGATTAGAGGATTCTTTTATTCGTTCACGAGCAACGATTTCATCTTTAGCTTCTCTTCTTAACTATTTCCAATTAGCAAGTAATTCTCCATTAGCAGAAGAAAACTACCTCTCAATAGTAAAGTCAGTTGATGCTGAGAGTCTCCCAGAGGTTGCAACTACATGGATACGTCCAGATCAAGTAACGATAGCCGGTATTCTTCCTTCTCGTTCACCACGGGTTGATTTTGCAGCATTATTGAAAGAATATTGGCCTGCAAAACAGCGTGTACAGAAAGAAGATGTAAAGAAAACAGCACAAGCAATAGAGCGTGTAGATTTAGGTGATGGTAGAACAGTTGTATTTATTCCAGATGCAACAATGCCATATACATCTATCAATATGGAGTATGAAGGTGGAATGATGTTAACAGATACATCAACACAAGGATTAGAAACTCTTGCTTCTACAATGCTAACTAGTGGAACAAAAAAATACTCTGCATTAGCAATAGAAGAGTATCAAACAAGCCGTTCTTCTTCTATATCTGCAAGTGCTAGCCGAACAAGCTTTACGATTGCAACAACACAACCAGCTCGTTTTACAAAGGATATATTAGCTCTTCTAAAAGATATCATAGAGAATCCAACCTTCCCAGAAACAGAGCTTACAAAAGTAAAACAAAATGCTATAGCAAGTATTTACACAACATTGGATCAGCCGACAAGTCTACTATTTAGAGAGCTGTATCCATTCCTTTTCCCAAATCAGCGGTATGGAGAATATCTTGCCGGAACTCCTGAAACAGTAGAGCAAGTAACACGAAAAAGTATAGAGGATTTCTGGAAAAAACAACGTGTACAGAAAGTAGTTGTCAGTGTTGCAGGTGTCTTTAATAAAGAGGAAATACTGAAGTTTGTTCGCTCATTACCTAAACCTGAGAAGCAAGGTATTGTTTTACCTCAAGTACAATGGGGAAATACAGGTAAAAAGGTTCTCCCACTTCCCGATCGCTCTCAAACTCATATTCTAATGACTTATAAAACAGCAGATATCTATAGTGCAGATACACCAGCTCTAGTATTATTACAAGCAACAATAGGTGGACAAAGTGGTATGCTCTTCAGAGAACTACGAGAAAAGCAAGCATTAGCATATACAGTACGTGCAATGAATACACAAGGGCAAAAATTCGGCTTCTTTTCATACTACATAGGAACATCTCCTGAGCAAGAACAAGTTGCTCTTGATGGATTTGCGAAAGTAATTGAGCGTATTGTATCCCGTCCTCTTCCTGTAGCAGAGTTAGAGAAAGGCAAGCGACAAATCGAAGGTGAATATTATAGAAGTATTCAGTCCTTTGGAGCGAGAGCAAGTAGCACATCTTCTAGTGTGATGCTCGGGCTTCCTGTTGACTATAATTATACATTAGTTCAAGCAATTCAAAAGCTTACTCCAGAAGATGTCCATGCAGTAGCTAAAAAGTACTTTGGGACAAAAGAAAACTATGTATTAATCGTTGCTCCAACCGAAGAACAACAAGAATAATATAATAATTATATAGGAGAAATAAAGGCTACTCATACAAGGGTAGCCTTTGTTGTTTATAAGGGAACAGTTTTTAGAAAGAGAGGAAGAAATTTATAATATACAGGATAGAGAAATACACTATAATATTCTATATGTGATGGTATCACTATTATCCGTATATGACAATGTACGTTAATACAAATACTATTAGATAACGCTAGACACGAGAGAATAAAAAAATGATGTAGTGACTATACCACTACATCATCTCGTGAGAGCGAAGAAGAGAGTGCTTATATCTCTTCTATAATATATTATTTGTTTTTCTTGTGATTAGGCACTCGTTTTGTTTGTTCTTCTGTCCAAGGAATGCCTTTCTTCTCTAATAAGATAGCTTTATGACTTGCTCGTATTTTGTCGTGTTTTACCTCTATAACTTTTACCTCTAGAGGTTGTCCCACATGAAGAATATCAGAAACTCGTTCAATCCTATCAGTTGATATTTGTGATATATGTACTAGTGCTTCTAATGTAGGAGTGAGTTCGACAATAGCACCAATATCGAGTAACTTTTTTACTGTGGCATTATAATTCTTGCCAAGCTCAGCCTTTTCAGTGTGTGCAAGAATTCGTGAACATGCTTCTTGGAGTGCTTCTTTTGTATGAGCAAAAATTGATATTGTTCCATCATCTTCAATATCAATAGTAGCATCTGTTTGTGCAATAATCTGTTTAATATTCTTACCACTTGGTCCAATAATCGAAGCGATGGTTTCAGGAGCAACATGAACAATAGAATGTTGAGGAGCATATTGAGAAAGCGTCTCACGATAGGACGGCAATGCTTTACTCATTTGCTCTAGAATATGGATTCGTGCTTGTTTTGCTTGTTCCATAGCTCGTGACATGATATCTGTTGGCAATCCTTTGATTTTGATATCCATTTGTATTGCTGTTATCCCTTCACGATTTCCTGCTATTTTGAAATCCATATCTCCCAGAGCATCTTCATCTCCCAGAATGTCTGTAAGCACAATGTATGTATCACCTTCTTTGATAAGTCCCATTGCAACTCCAGCTACAGGGGTAGTTATAGGAACTCCTGCGTCCATGAGAGAAAGAACTCCTCCACATACTGCTGCCATCGACGAAGAACCATTAGATTGTAGTGTTTCTGCTACAATACGGATTGTGTAAGGAAATGTCTGTACATCTGGCAATATAGGAGCTATTGCACGCTCTGCTAATGCACCATGTCCTATTTCTCGTCGAGAAACTCGTAATGGCTTTACTTCACCAACAGAAAATGGTGGGAAGTTATAATGTAACATAAAATTCTTAGATGAATCGCCAAGAAGAATATCAGTTTTTTGTTCATCACTTCTACTACCAAGTGTTGTGACTACAAGAGATTGTGTTTCTCCTCGTGTAAACAGAGCAGAGCCATGTGTGCGTGGTAGTACACTTGTTTCTATATGGATAGGACGCACATCTGTTGTACTTCTTCCATCTATGCGTATACCACGTTCTTGAATACCTTTACGTATAATTTCTTTTTCTATTATCTCTATATATTCCTCTATTTCTTTTTCTTTTGTTTCATCTTCTACTAACTGGGGATATGCAGTATAGATAGAAGTAAGAATTTCTGATTTAGTTTTTTGTTTAGCATGCTTTCTATTCAGCTTTTCAGGAATATAACAACACTCTGTAAGCTTCTGTGTTGCATATTCTCTAACAATAGCTATAAGATCTGTATCAGACTCTTTAGGAATGAATGCAATCTTTGATTTTCCACATTGCTTTTGTAATTCCTCTTGCATTTGTAAAAGAGGTTGTATAGCTTCATGTCCCCAATGAATAGCCCTCATAAACTCTTGCTCTGAAATAAAACGAGCTTCTCCTTCTACCATAACGAGTGCATCTGCAGAAGCTGCAAAAACAATATTCATATCACTACGGGCTAGTAAACTGTTATTGGGATTGAGGACAAATTCTCCATCGATTCTTGCAATACGTGCTCCTACAATAGGTGCTTCAAAAGGGATAGATGAAAGCATGATAGCAGTAGAAGCTCCGGTGATTGCAAGAACATCTGCATTATTCTCTTGATCCGAAGAGAGAACCGTTGCAATAACTTGTATTTCATCTGAAAATCCTTTTGGAAAAAAGGGACGTATTGGTCTATCTATCAATCGTGAGACAAGAGTTTCTCGTTCAGAAAGCTTCCCAGTTTCTCTTCTAAAAAAATTCCCTGGTATTTTACCAACAGCATACATACGCTCCATATATTCGACAGAGAGAGGTAGAAATCCACTAGAGGGTTTACTGTTCTTCTGTACACATACTGTGACTAAAACAACAGTTCCACCACACCGTATTGTAACAGAGCCATCAGCGAAAGTCGCCATACCACCTGTTTCGATAGAATATTCTTTTTCATGTACTACTAGAGAAGATTGTATTTTATTGTCAATGTTCAAGATAACTCCTCTTCTAAAATGTTGTCTTACTGTTAACTACGCCGTTATGAGTTATATAAGGTAATCGTATATATCAAGATAATCATCAATATGAGTACTATACTATAAATTAAGGTGAAGAATAGTTGAGTGAATGCATACATGTTTTGATATCAGAATATAATACAAAGATATACTCTATATCAAAATGAGATGTCATGGATAACTATCATAGATGAAATATGTGTCAGTACTACATACAGTAAGGTGTAATAAATAGTAAGAGACTCCCATTATGCTATAATAATTATTGTAATAAAAACAGATGCAAGGACATCAACATAG
>CAMWXW010000016.1 GCA_947178315.1 uncultured Desulfovibrionaceae bacterium
CTATAACACCATTGCGTGTTCTGTTAGTAAAAATACCTATTTTTTTCTCTGCATTTTCAAATAAAGATAATACTTTAGGAAGTTCTTCATCAAGTGTGATATATGGAAGTGCTGTTTCTAAATAAGGAGTTTTTTGTATTGCACAGAGAATATCATTCATCTTATCGGGAGGAGTAAACATCTCTAAACTTTCTTGAACTGTCGCACTATAGGAGATTTCATGTTCTTCTTTTGTCAGTGGAGGTAGTCCAACTTGTTCACGTAAAATATCATAGTAGATTGAATTTGCTTGTAAGGTGTCAAATAACACTCCATCACAGTCAAAAATTATTCCTTTCATAGTATTTCCTTTGAGGTAAATATTCGAGAATATCACTATTACATACTCTTTTGTATTCTGTACATGAGTATGCTATCTATATCATACTTTTGAATAGAAGAGTATCCTAAACCTAGTGCTTCGTAAAGAGAGATGCTCTTCAATACGCATATATTCTATACAATATGTGGATAAAGTAAAGATAGTAAACACGCCATCTACTTTTATAACAAAACAAAGTACTTATACTCCATACTGCAATAATGTAGTGGAATATGATATATTTTATTGCTATTTTCCTTGCATTTTATCATAAATTTTGTCATGGTACTAGTATTATATAAAATTTACTTCTTGAGGTATCTATGTCTTCCGATAATAATAGCTCTACTGTATTCACAAGCAAGCTTGGCGTACTTGTAGCGACGCTTGGAACTGCTGTTGGATTGGGTAATATTTGGAAATTTCCAGCTCTCACAGGTCAAAATGGAGGAGCTGCTTTTGTTATTATATATATCATAGCATGTTTTGCTCTCGGGTTACCACTCATGATTGCAGAAATTACTCTTGGTAGAATGACTGGAAAAGATATCCTCTCAACCTTTAAGGAGCTCGCTCCCAAAAGTGCATGGATTATCATTGCGATTTTCAGCTTAATTTCTGGAATATTAGTCATTGCCTACTATAGTGATGTTGTAGGTTGGGTGTTTATTTATTTTGGTAAATCACTCTTTGGTGGACTCACAACTACAGACCCTGCTATAGCAAAAGAAATTTTTGATTCCGTTGCGTTTTCTGCTCCATCTGCACTGCTAGGACAATGTATAACATTTGCTACTATTGCTATTGTTCTCATGTTAGGAATTCATACTGGGATTGAACGTGTATCAAAAATATTTCTTCCCATCCTAAGTGTACTTCTCATTGGTATTGCTATTCATAATCTCTTTTTAGAAAAAGCAGTAGATGGACTTCTTTTCTTATTTAAGCCTGATTTCTCAAAAGTCACTCCTCTTGTCATCTTAGAGGCTGTAGGGCTTGCTTTCTTCAAACTTTCTTTAGCTGTGGGAACACTCTACACATATGGTTCTTACTTCCCTAAAAATCAGAATATTCCCTTAGTGGCAACACGAGTTATGTTTGCTGATCTAGCTATATCATTGATTGCTGGAATAGCTATCTTCCCTGCTGTATTCACATATAACTTTGAAGTCACAAGTGGAACAAGTCTCCTCTTTGTTACCATTCCTGCTGTATTTGCACAAATTCCGGGTGGTTCTCTTATCACTACATTATTCTTTTTACTTACAGTATTTGCAGCTCTTGGTGCAAGTATAGCTCTTGTAGAAGTCTCTGTTGCAACACTGATTGGAAGAGGATATTCTCGCCCAAAAGCTGTTCTCACCGCTGTGATTAGCATATTTGCACTCGGAATCTTTGCAACACTTTCTCTTACTCCTATACTTTCTGATTTTCAAATCTTTGGACTTCCTATCTTCTCACTCTATGACTTCTGTTCTTCTAATATCATGATGCCTATTGGAGGATTTTTCACTGCTATTTTTGTAGGATATGCTATGGATAAGAAGTCTATAGTGCAAGAAGTAACAAGCCAACATACCTTCTTTCAAAACAGATTTCTCTTAGAAGGTTGGTTTATTCTTATACGCTATGTTGTTCCTGCTCTTATTTTAATAGTACTTTTTAATGGACTTAATTTATGGAGTACAATTGAAGCTATATTTACATAAGATGAATCAAAGCAAACTTGATATATTAAGATATAGGTGAGAAGAAGGAGTACTATACCCAGAGTAATGTTGCACTCTACTCTGTGGTATATAAAAGGATTATATTATGCAACAAAATGTATTCAAAACAAGGTTAGGAGTATTAACAGCTACACTTGGTTCAGCAGTGGGACTAGGTAATATTTGGAAATTCCCAGCCCTTATAGGAGAGAATGGTGGTTCAGGCTTCATCTGTATCTATTTATTAGCTAGTTTTTTGTTAGCTCTTCCACTTATGATGACAGAGATATCTCTTGGTAGAAGAGCACAAGCCGGTGTGATAAAAGTATTTTCTGGTCATGCAAAAGTATGGAATATTGTATCACTCTCTATTTTATTATCTGCGATTTTCCTTCTATCATTTTATTCTGATGTTGCAGGCTGGGTAGTTACATACTTTTTTCAATCTCTTTCTGGAGCTCTCCCAGATGCAAATAGCACGTTGGCAAATGAGAATTTTTTACGCGTAATAGAGACTCCAAGTATAGCACTTGGTGGTCAATATGCTATGCTTATTATTGTTAGCATTATCCTTTTCTTAGGAGTAAATAAAGGTATAGAACGCATAACAAAAATCCTTCTTCCCCTACTCACAGTACTTGTTATTATCTTAGCAATACAAGGACTACGTTTAGAAGGAGTAAAACAAGGATTGATGTTCCTTTTTTATCCCGATTTTTCAAAAATAACTGGAGAGACAATACTCATAGCTGTAGGCTTAGCTTTTTTCAAACTCTCTCTTGGCTCTGGTACTATGATAACATATGGAGCATATTTTCCCAAATCACAGAATATTCCCCTCACTTGCCTTCGGGTTATGCTCGCTGACTTGACAATATCATTGCTCGCTGGAATAGCTATCTTCCCTGCTGTATTCACCTTTAATTTTGAACCTACAAATGGTCCAAGTCTTCTTTTTGTTGTCATTCCTGCTGTGTTTAGTAGTCTTCCTTATGGTGATATCTTCATCACTCTCTTTTTCTTACTCAGTATCTTTGCTGCTATAGGAGCTACTGTTTCCATTATGGAAGTTATTACTCTTATGTTTATAGATTTAGGTTTCTCCCGTCCTAAAGCAGTACTTCTTACATTTTGTATTCTGATTAGTTTAGGGACAATAGCGACACTTTCCTTAACACCTGTGCTTTCACATATACAAATTTTTGGAAGGGATCTCTTTAGACTCTTTGACTTTGTTTCTTCCAATATCCTCATGCTTACCAATGGAATCTGTACAGCATTATATGTCGGCTGGTATTGTAGTAAGCAAGACAGCATCAATGAGCTTTCCAATAATGGAACACTTCAAATAAAGACTATCCTTTCAATTTGGTTTATTCTTATACGATATATTATTCCTATTCTCATTGCAATTATACTCATCAACGGTCTGATATAGCGTACTCTCTACTCCATAGAGAAGCTATTTTTATTATAGAATACTAAATAGCACCTTGTAAGGAATAATAAAGCTAGATAATAAAAAACCATCACCTTGGGGGAGGAGGTGATGGTTAAAGAGAGAGAGTTATAAAAAGCGCATTTGCGCAGTTTGGGTATTATAATGACTCAGCCGTAAAGTGCGGTCTACTATTTCGCCACAACTTCACAGGCTGAACCATATTGTATGTTAAAGTAGCAATTATCGTTCCAATTGGATTTTGTGGTAGTACTGGTTGTCGTTGTAATACTACATAGTCCATTCTCTCCCTTGCTTGTAGCTCACCACTTTGATGTAAAGACCATAAGAGCGCTCCTGTACTTACATCATACATCTGTAAGTTCAAAGCAACACGAGATGTACCAACACTTCCTCCATCTAGGAAAGAATTGCTCACTCCGGTAATAAGTACAGTTGCCTGTTTTTCACGAGCATAAGCAAGAGCTTCTTGTAAAGAGGTAACGCCTTTATTACTTGCATATTCCACATGTGTAAAGACTTCATTCTGTAAAATAACATTCCATATTTCCCATGTGATGCTTTTTGAAATATCAATCGCATTTTCAATAGGGTGCATCATACGTATAGGAACAATCACTACTCTAGGTTCTTCCTTAGGCGCACTACTTGGACGAATACTCACTTGCAGTTCAGATGTTTTCACCTGTATAGTATCTTTAATAAGCATAGGTCCACTTGCATCTGCAATGACATCGACTCGTACTCCACACCCACCCAAGATAACAACAAAAGCTACTAACAAAACACACCGTAGCATTATCTCTCCTCTCTTACTTTTTATAGTACACTAGTACATATGTAGATACTAATGCAATCTATATCCATCAAGTAAGTTTTGCTTAATATGATAATATACAACAGTGTATTGCGTATTGTGTGCCGAGTGTATCTTTTGAAACTAAAAGAAGCTACGTAATAACGTAGCTAGTATAGAATGAGAAAATTAACTGTTAAGTAAATCTTGTAATTCTTCATTTGTTAATGGTAGTTCTTCTTCAAATGAAAGTCCACACATTGCATTTTGATACCACGCAACAGTTGCAGACTTACCCTCAAGATATATTTTATATTTCTCTGGTGTATTTTTAAAAACAATAGTCATACCAACTTCTATAGGTAATGATGTCATATCATACGGCAATTTAATCATTACGCCACCAAGACTTAGATTGATAACAGCACAAGAAATCAATTTATCAAAAAATTCTATATTAAGATAGTTAATTCGCTTAGAGACTAAACGGACTTTCGCTCTTCTTCCCTTTTCTTCAGACATAGTATATACCCTACCATTATGCAAGATTCTTATTTATTATCGGAAGACAAAAATAAAACTTTATCATGAAGCAAGAGAAAAATATAAATTATGCTCGTAAGAGATCTGTTCCCATATATGATTGTAATACACGAGGTATACGGATAGAACCATCTTCTTCTTGATAGTTTTCAAGAAGAGCAACAAGTGTTCTCCCAAGAGGTAATCCTGAACCATTAAGCGTATGTACAAACTGTTTTTTCCCATTCTGTGATACATAACGGATATTTGCTCTACGAGCTTGGAAATCTTCACAATTGGAGCATGAAGAAATTTCTCTATATGCGTTTTGACTAGGAATCCACACTTCTATATCATATGTTTTAGCAGCAGAAAAACCAGTATCACCAGAACAGAGCGATACTACACGATATGGAAGTTCTAAAAGAGAAAGTAAATACTCAGTAAAAGAGACCATTTTATCAAGCTGTTCATAAGAAGATTCAGGGTGTGCAAAATGAACCATCTCAACTTTCATAAACTGATGTTGTCTAATAAGACCTTTTGTATCTTTACCATAACTACCTGCTTCTGAGCGAAAACAAGGAGTAAGTGCAACATATTGCAACGGTAAGTTTTTTTCTTCAATAAGCTCATTAGCATAAAGATTTGTTAAAGGAACTTCTGCTGTTGGAATCAAATAATACTCACTTTCCTCTATTCGAAAGAGATCATCTTCAAATTTAGGCAATTGTCCTGTACCAAATAGTGTTGTTCTATTGACAATAAAAGGAGGTGCTATTTCAATATGTTTATGATGTTCTATTTGAATATCTAAACAGAATTGCCCAATAGCTCGTTCAAGTTTTGCAAATTGTCCCCATAGTACAGAAAAACGACTCCCTGCAAGCTTACTTGCTTTCTCGAAATCAAAATGTCCATCTCTACAAGAAAGCTCCCAATGTGCTTTAGGAGAAAATGAAAATTCACGAGGGGAACCAATAACTCGTTCAACAATATTTTCACTTTCATCTTTTCCAATTGGAACAGAAGAGTGCAACATATTAGGCAACATACTAACGAAATCTTCAACTGATTGAACAAGAGTTTTTACTTCTCCCTCAAGCGAAGCAATCTGTACTCCAAGTTCTTCCGCCTGAACAAAAAGTTCTTCTGTCGGCATAGATTCTCGTTTTCTTTGTGCAATTGTTTGAGATACGATATTCTTTTTTGCTTTAAGCTCTTCTATATGAGCAAGAGCTTTTCTGCGTTCTTCATCAAGAGATATAAATGATGCAATATCAATCTCAGAGCATCTATTTTTTAACATAGTTGCTACTTGCTGATATTCTTTGCGTAGAAATTTCAAATCTAACATATAAATATACTCTTGATATAAAAGAGAAAAGGACTATTCCTCTTTTTTTGCTTTCTTAGATTTTGTTTCTTTTTTACTTGTCTTTTCAACTGATTCTGTAGTTTTTTCTTGTGCTTTATCCCCTTCTACAGCTTGTTTATATACAAAAAGAGATGTTTTATCAGCAAGAAGACGTTGATATAACACAAGAAGCATATCATTCTCTCTATATTCCTCATATAACTTCATAGGATCAACACCTGATTGTTGAGCAAGTTGTTGAATAAATGCAGCAAACTCTGTATCAGAAACTGATAGTCCTTCTTTATGTGCTATATTGATAAGAATAACTTGATTCTTAGCCATATCACGTGCTACTTCTTCTGCCATTTTTCCAATGTGTCTAAACTCTGATGCAAAAAGATTGATAGTGAAGCCTTGTGCATTAACCATCGATTCAAAATTTTCAAGAACAGCATCGTTATATAGTTCAATAAGGATAGAGGGAATTTCACAATCTACTCGCTGAGCAACAGAAGAGATAATCTCTCTTTGAAGATCAGTTTTTGCTGATGCAGTTTTATATTCAAGAAGTAACTTTTTATAGGCGTCCTTAAAGTCTGCAAACAGCTCATATCCCATTGCTTTTAATAACTCAGAATTATCCGATAATACAGGAACTGTTTTAATATCATGTAGAGTAAGTGAGATATTACATGTCTTTCCACTTACAATAGATGTATTTTCTAATCCAGTTGCCTCTGAAAATGTAAACTCTATCTCTTTTGAGCTTCCTTTTTCCATTGCACGAATAGTATCTTCAAGTTCACGTAAGAATGTATCATTAGGAAGAGTAAAGTTATATTCTGATTGCTCTCCAATAAGCTTATCACCTTCTTTTATCGTAATAGAAAGAACTGCTATATCATTATCTTTTGGCGTACTGTTTTCAGAAGCATTAAGTGGAGCACTTTGTTTAACAAATTCATAAATTGCTTTCTCTAGCTCTTCTTCTGTTATAGGCTCTACGTTAAGCTCTCTTTCTTCATATAATATTTCTGGAAGTTCAATTTCTGGAATAGAGGTATATGTATAGGTTATGGTATATGAAGCATTTTTCTTTGGTAAATCAATATCATCTCCAGATTCTGGACGAGGAGAAATTCCGGAGCTTAGAAAAACACCTTTAGCTTTAGTTACTTCATCATATACATTGCGAGATAAAATTTCAATTACTTTATAGAGAAGATCTGCACCAACACGTTGCTCTACTATAGAACTAGGAACTTTCCCCTTTCTAAAGCCGTCCATTTGCAGTGATGATGAATATATCTTTATTGCTTTTTCAAATGCCTGATTTACTTCTTCTACAGAGTATATACATGTAACACTCTCTGAACAATCTTCTTCTCTCGTATACTTGGTTTCCATACTATGCCTTACTCATTATAAAAATT
The DNA here is from genome assembly GCA_947178315.1 of uncultured Desulfovibrionaceae bacterium. Lineage (GTDB taxonomy): Bacteria > Desulfobacterota > Desulfovibrionia > Desulfovibrionales > Desulfovibrionaceae > CAMWXW01. Next base: position 7,641 of record CAMWXW010000016.1, read on the forward strand.
TGTGGTGCGAAAGGTGAGACTTGAACTCACACGTATCTCTACGCCAGATTCTAAGTCTGGTGCGTCTGCCAATTCCGCCACTCTCGCACATATGGAATATTATTTATTTGATGGATAAAAATGCTTTCTCATCGCTTTTATCCTCAACATAGCCCACAATATATCCCATTTCATTGTTTTCTGCAAGTACATTGAGTACTTTTTTTACATTTTTTTCATTTACAGCTATAAGTGCACCACCTGATGTCTGTGGATCAAAGGCGAGCGTTATATATAATGGATCTATTTCATGAGATATATAACAATCACTTTGTGCATATTCTCTATTTCTTTTGCCTCCACCTGTACAAAAACCCTCTTGCAACAAATTATACACACCCTCTATTGCAGGTATCATGTTCCCTTCAATAATAACTGATTTATGTGAAGCTTTTGCCATCTCTAGTGCATGCCCACCAAGACCAAACCCTGTAATATCTGTACAGGCTTTAATACCACAGCTACGTATAGCTTGTGCTACACCTTTATTAAGCTTCGATGCCCAATGGATTAACGAGTCCTCATACTTTTGTGAGTTATCCACTTCATTTTTAATTGCACTCACTAGTATACCAGTACCTAATGGTTTTGTAAGTATCAGTATATCACCAACTGCTAATCCACTATTGGAAGCTATATGATTCGGATCAATCACTCCAGTAACACATAGACCATACTTAATACTATCATCTGTAATGCTATGTCCACCAACAAGAGGAGCTCCTGCCTCATGGAGTGCATCACTTCCACCTCGAAGGATTTCTTCCAATATCTCAAGAGGCTTTTCATCTGTTGGAAACATAACAAGATTCATAGCACACCACGGTGTTCCACCCATAACATAGACATCAGAAAGAGCGTTAGCAGCAGCAATTCGACCGAAAAAATAAGGATCATTCACTATTGGTGTGAAAAAATCAACCGTCTGCACAATAGCCATATCTTGAGGAATGGAAAGTACAGCAGCATCTTCATTATTCTCAATACCAAGGAGTACATGTGAAGATGGTGTATGCTTTGGTATACCTACTAATATATCTGCCAAAACCTTTGGCGATATCTTAGCGCCTCAACCTGCAGAAGTATGTTTATTTAATAATTTTATATATGCCATAAATCTATTAGTATCCTTATCCCCTTCGTATAAAAGAAATAAACGAAGGGATATGAGAAACTAGAGTATAACGACAGCATATATTTGTGTCAAGGGCATACCCTCATAAAAGGGTATGAAGAATCATTATCTATTAGTAAATACTCGTTGAGCATATATTCTATGTTGAATCATACGCTCAATAAGTGTAGAGAGTGTTTGTTGTATGTTCATAAGACACCTCAGTTAGATACTGTATCACAAAAAATATTTCACAGCAATATTCACAACTATTCTATAATACACCTATACCTTGATTCATAAGGATTAGTCTACTTTCATCATATTGATTATATAGAACCTCACCTCACTAAAATCTATATTGCTTTATGATATATTAAGA
>CAMWXW010000017.1 GCA_947178315.1 uncultured Desulfovibrionaceae bacterium
ATGCAAAAAAGATAATATATGTGTTGCTGAGTGTCCAGTACGTATCCTCATAGCATCAAATGATGGTAATGCACCTACTATGCGTCCTGGTGGGGAGGATATATGTCTTGAATGTGGACACTGTGTTGCAGTATGTCCTTGGGACGCTCTTGAGTTAGAGCCTATAAGAAGAGATGATTGTGATGCAATAGAAGGAAAAGGTAAAGAAAAAGGCTTTACAGTTGAACAAGCAGTTTCTTTTCTAAAAACGCGTCGATCAATCCGAACATTCAAGAAAAAAGCTGTATCAGCAGAAATTCTTGATGAGATAATAGATACATTGCGATTTGCTCCTTCTGCAAAAAATGAACGTCCTGTTCATTGGGTATTGGTAGAAACGCCTGAGAAGATGCAAGAGCTAACGGAGCTCTGTATTCAGTGGATGATAGATATTCGTCAAAACAATCCAGCAGAGGCAAAAAAATATGGTGTTGCAGGTGTTATAGCAGCATGGAAGCGTCATAAATTAGACCTAGTACTCAATGGAGCACCTCATCTACTAGTTGCGTGTACAGTGAAAGATTCAATGTGGGCAAAAACAGATGCAGATATTGCACTTGCCTATGCAGAGTTATCAGCTCATGCCCATGGTGTTGGAGCATGTTTTGCAGGCTATTTTACATATGCAGTCAACGATAGTGCAGAGATACGTTCGTTTTTGAATATTGATGATTCATTAGTAGTGCATGGTGCCCAGATGTTAGGCTATCCACAGTACAGATATTTTATGATACCATTTAAGCCAGCTGTTGCTATACATAGGGTAAAATAGAACAAATGCTCTTGCTATTGTTCTTTTCCTGTAGTATAGATAGAAAGAATATGTAAGTTCTATCGATAACAGCTCTAAGGATACGATATGAAAATAGCGTTGATACACGGTCCTAATTTTACGTATTTACATAAACGAGAACCAGTGCTGTATGGAGCAGTTTCTTTACCAGAGATAGAACAGTATGTCTATGCTACAGCAAAGCGATGTGGTATTTCATTAGAGTGTCATTCTTCTCATTCTAATATAGAAGGAAAGATTATTGACTATTTAGAAGAGGCATATAAAGAAAAGTTTCATGGTGTTATTCTTAATGCTGGAGCATATACTCATACAAGCCTTGCTATTGCAGATTGTCTTGCATGGCTTCCTCTTCCAGTAGTGGAAGTTCATTTGAGTCAAGTGTTTGCTAGAGAGTCTATACGACATACGAGTACAATATCAGCAAAATGCATTGCTACTATCATAGGTTGTGGTATAATGGGTTATGGCTTTGCATTAGAAGTTCTAGCGAAACATTGTGGAACTATATATGAAGGATAATATATGTATGCAACAACAGATTTTCGTAAGGGATTAAAAATAGAGATAGATAATATTCCATATGAGATATTAGACTTTCAACACTATAAACCTGGAAAGGGTGGAGCAATTGTTCGCACTAAATTATCAAATATCCTAAATGGGAGAGTCGTAGACAAAACATTTAGAGCCGGTGAAAAAGTAGAAAAGCCTGATTTAGAAACTCGTACTATGCAGTATCTCTATGCAGAAGGCAATACTCTTATCTTTATGGATATGACATCGTATGAACAAATAGAGATTCCTAAAGAAAATACGAGTGGTAAATATGAGTTCTTAGTAGATGGTCAGGAGTGTAAGGTACAGGTATATAATGGAACTCCTATAGATATAGAATTACCTCTCTCTCTTGTTTTAGAAGTTACATATACAGAAGTTGGTCTCAAAGGTGATACTGTTTCTAATACGACGAAGCCCGCGACGTTATCAACAGGTATCAGTATACAAGTACCTCTTTTTATCAATAAAGGTGATATGGTAAAAGTCGATACAAAAACACGTGAATATCTTGGAAGGGAGTAGGGTTGGCTATTAAAAATCCTCAAGTGAAGCGAAAGCAAGCAAAGAAAAATGAATATATAGCGAAATCAGAATCTAAAAAACAGATGAAAGGTTTTGATGGGAGTATCCAATCTGTTCTTTTCTTTGCTCTTTCTATTATGATATTTCTTGCACTTGTTACATCTAACGTGGCTGACTCAGGTGTAAGTTATACCAATCAAGCAGGTGTTATTCATAATGCTCTTGGGAGAGGTGGTGCACTATTCTCTTCTTTTGTTATTCAAGCATTTGGTGGTGCATCTTTTATCTTGCCGTTTATCTTTTTTGCTTTTGGTATTGTAAAGTTACGTGGAAATAGTATTTCTATATATAAGGTTTTCGGAGCTTTGTTAGTTCTTGTTCTCTTTTCTCTTTTCTCTGCATTTACAACTTTTCAAGTACATGAGGAGAAATTTGGAGGAATGGTAGGTAAATTTCTCTATGATATATTAGCAAATTGGATAGGCTTTATGGGTGTTGCTATTATACTTGTCTGTTCTATCCCTATTTTAACACAGCTGTTGTTCAATATTTCTCTTATGAATGGAGTTGTACGCATTTTCCAAAAAGTTTATGTAGGGATAGGGAATGTAGCAAAATATATAATGGGAAGCATTCATAGTTTTCTTTTTAGAAGAAAGATGGAACGTCTTTATACAAATGCACGTGGAGAAGATAACAGTAAAGAAGAGAAAAATAGAGAGAGTGTCCATACACAACAGAAGGGTCTACACACAAATCGACGACAGCATCTTACATCGTTATTAACCCGATGGTTGGGGATAAAAATAGAAGAATCCAAGAGCGAAGAAGTATTCGACGATTTAATGGGGCTTTCTCACTATGATTCAGAAGATTCTTCAATAGAAATTTACACTGATGAACATAAAGATGATGAGGAACTAATACATTTGCCACTTACTGTGAATCAATCTATGTATACTCTATCATCTCCTCATATACCTTCAAAAAGAGAGATTCCTAAAAATAGTAGAGAAAGAGAAGAGTATGAAATAATAAATACTGAAACAAAAGAAATTCTACCAGAACAAAGTAATCTTCCTGATGTAGGGTTGCTTGGTTCAACACCTAAAGTAGCAATAAGTGCAGAAGAGAAGAAACGTATAAAAGAAGTAGGAGAAAAAATAATAGCTTGCTTAAAAGAGTTCAAGGTAGATGCAGATCTTGTTGGGGAAACTCCAGGGCCAGTTATTACTCAATATAAAATCCGTCCACATCCCGGTGTTCGTGTGAGTAAAATTAAAAATTTAGGTGATGATCTTGCTCTTAAATTAGAAGCTATTTCTGTGCGTGTACAAGCACCTATTCCAGAAACAGATTTAATCGGAATCGAAGTGCCTAATAGAAAGCGTGAAACAGTTTATTTTCAAGAGCTTATTAACTCAAAAGCATTTGAGAAGCAGGAAAGTTTACTCACAATGGCACTTGGAAAAACAACAGCAGGTCACCCCTTTTTCGCAGATCTAGCTCAAATGCCTCACCTTTTAATAGCAGGTTCAACAGGTGCAGGTAAAAGTGTTTGCTTAAACTCTATCATTCTTTCTATTCTCTATAAGGCAAGTCCAAAAGATGTACAATTACTTCTTATCGATCCCAAACGAGTTGAGTTGCAAGCATATCAAGATCTCCCTCATCTTGTACACCCTGTAGTAACGCAAATGGATCTTGCACGTAGTGCACTACAATGGGCTGTAGAAGAAATGGAGCGACGTTATTCTAGTATGGAGCGTATGGGTTCAAAAGATATTGTAGATTATAATGCTAAGGTTCGCCGAATTGTAACTTCACATGTCGAACGAGCAGATGTCCTTAAAGAATTCCCTTATATGGTTATTCTCATCGATGAGCTTGCAGACTTAATCTTGACTGCAACAAAAGAAGTCGAGACTAATCTTACACGCCTCTCTCAGCTTGCACGAGCATGTGGTATTCATTTAATACTTGCTACGCAAAGACCAAGTGTTGATGTAGTAACAGCCTTGATAAAAGCTAACTTCCCATCGAGAATAGCATTTAGAGTAACATCTCGTCATGATTCAGGGACAATACTTGATACAATTGGAGCAGAGAAACTATTGGGAAAAGGAGATATGCTTTTCAAAACAACACAAATCCAACGTATTCATGGAGCTTTTGTAAGCACAGATGAGGTAGAAGCAGTTGTAGACTATTGGAAAAGTAAGGAAAAGCCAAATTATTCTATCGATTTCGCACAGTGGCAGACAGAGAAATCTCTACAGACAACAACAGCTGGTTTATTTGCTGATGAAAATGATCCGCAATATCAAGAGGCAGTAAAGTTTGTCTATGAACGAGGAGAGGCTTCTATATCAGCTATACAGCGTAGATTTCGCATAGGATTTAATAAAGCAGCACGATATGTAGAACAAATGGAACAAAACGGTATTCTTGAGAATGTTGGTGGGACTAAGCGTAAAGTTGTACGTCCTCTATAAGGTTGTATTTATACTTTGTACTTATAAAAATAGAAAATATATAAAAAGAGTCCATCAAAGCCCATAAAATACTATTTTTTGTATTAATATTATGCTCTCTATGGATAGTCCCAGTAAATCAAAATAAATATGTATCACTAGGCTTGTTTTCTTATCTTTTTACTTTCTAGATATTCTTGTTCTTGCTGTTCTCTTTTTCTAAGTTCATTATTTGCTAATTGTACTTCTTCTATGAAAGAAAGATGTGTTTTATCATCAGTATGTATGATAGATGCTGGTGGTAGTTCAGTATCTAGCACAGAAGTATGTATATGTAGTATATCATCTTCTGTATTGATAGAATAAGGGACTTCTCCATTCTGACATTGTAGGATATCTCCATTAAGCAATAATGGTTGTTCATTTTGTGTAGATTCTGGGATAATAGTATGAGGTTGAGGTTGCATTCTATCTTGTTCTAAGACTAAACTAGAGTCTGTATCTATATTCTTTATGCAAGGAAAAGCAGTTGGTTCATTCTCTCTATTTTCTTTATCCTCATAGGAGATTTCCTCATTGAGAGATTCTTGAATTTCTTTGTGACTTATTCCTTCTGGAGAAGTGATATCCGTTGAAGAAGAAGGTGATATCACTTGTTCATTACTCTTATTTGTGAGGGGTAAATCAATAATGGCGTCTATGGTATGTGATGATGTAGTATCTATGAAAGAAATATCTAGAAGTACCTCTGATTCAAGAGTTCGTGTAGTATTTCCTAAAAAGAGCTCATCTATAGGTTCTGTAGAGAAGATATCTTCATTATTCACGAATGGGATATCAAGGTGAAGTAAGGTATTCATAAATCAATTCCTTATAAGAATAGGTAGCAGATAGATATCTGCTACAATACTTCTATATTGTGCCAGTTGCTATAAGTATAGCGTGGCTATCTATGTATGATTGTGTTTCTGTAGAAAGAGTGAATGAGTCTGCTATATACTCTTGTGTATTTGAAGAAGAAGGAGTAGATAGCTCATGTATCAAAGGAGCTGTATATAATATCTCACGCTCTTCTAAGTGAGAAGGAATTTTTTCTTCTCCAGATGCTACATGGGAGGATTCTAGCACTATTTTATTAGAGTCAAGATATGAAGGTAAAGAGATATCAGCTAAGTATTGTGTTTTTTCTGTAGAAGGGAGTGTAAGTATATCTGATGGCTTACTGTATGTTATCTCATTGCTAGCTGTGTTTGAAGAAAGCTCATAAGAAGGAGTTACTTCATAGAGAGATTGTCCACTCTGTTCTGAAACACTATGCAATGTTTCACTAGATTTTACAGTAGATGAAGCTTGTGAATAAGTCTGCTCTGAATCCTCATGAGAAGAGTCTTCACTGATTATAGCAGTATTTATATCATGCTCTATTATAGTATCATCGATATTTCTTCCAACAGTTGTTTGTAATGTACCATTTATTGCTTGATTGAGAGAACCACCTGTAGTAAGTGAAGTATGATCTGCTCCAGGAGTAATTTGTATATAACTACTGTGAGATTGATCATATACTGAACCAATAAGACTAGATAATGAAGTTGGAGTACTTCCATTCTTTGTAATTGTAACATTGTCCATAAAGTGGCTTGGTATAAGCATCAATGTTCCAGATACTCCTGGAGGGCTTATAGAAACAATGTATACAGTTCCGACATTTTGTATATTTTGAGTTCCTAATATAAGGGCATCTGTATTAGATAAATTAAATTGTAAGACGTTACCACTTGCTGATGTAGAGCCAGATATGAGCATTTGATTCGTCAATACATTTCCAGCCATAGAGACATTATAGAAATTAGCAGATGTACTGATAGCTTCTACCATAATGCTTTGATCTATCTGTGTAGGTGTTGTTGAATTACTTACATAGATAGCTTCTGTATTTTTTATATGAGTCTGAGTAGTATTAAATGATGTATTGTTGGCAATCATAAGTATATCTGCTTTTCCACCCCCAAGGTCAAGTGTACCTTGAATAGAACCTGAAGTATACACAGTATCATTGCCTGTAGTTGTATCTTGTGTTGTAAGAGATACCGTTGAATTTGTTAAGGAAATACTATTATTTCCTCCTGCCATCGTGATAGTATGAGTACCACTACCAAGTGATAGTGTATCATTTCCAGTACCTGAAGTTATAGTATTATTTCCGCCAGTAATTTGGATACTGTTATCACCACCTGTGATAGTAATAGAGTCATTCCCAATACCAGTGATAATAGTATCGTTTCCAGCTCCACTTTGTATTTGGTTATTTCCCCCCGATACAGAAATACTATCAGCTCCATTACCAGATGTAATAGTATCATTTCCAGTACCTGAAACTATAGTATTGCTTCCACCAATAATTTGGATACTGTTATCACCACCTGTACTAGTAATAGAGTCATTTCCATTTCCAGTAGTGATGGTATCATTTCCATTTCCACTCTGTATCTGGTTGTTTCCCCCTGATACAGAAATACTATCAGCTCCATCACCAGATGTAATGATATCATTTCCAGTGCCTAAGATTATAGTATTACTTCCACCAGTAATTTGGATATTATTATCACCACCTGTACTAGTAATAGAATCATTTCCAATACCAGTAGTGATGGTATCATTTCCATTTCCACTCTGTATCTGATTATTTCCCCCTGATACAGAAATACTATCAGCTCCATCACCAGTAGTAATAGAATCATTTCCATTCCCACTTTGTATTTGATTATCTCCCCCTGATACAGAGATACTATCAGCTCCATCACCAGAAATAATAATATCATTGCCACTTCCTGAAGCTATAGTATTATCGCCACCGGTACTAGTAATACTATTATTACCACTTGTACTAGTAATAGAGTCATTTCCATTTCCAGTAGTGATGGTATCATTTCCATTTCCACTTTGTATTTGATTATTTCCCCCTGATACAGAGATACTATCAATACCATCGCTAGAAGTAATAGTATCATTCCCACTCCCTGAGAGTATAGTAGTGACACCTGTATTCTGTATCGTGAGACTATTATTACCATCTCCTGCATTAAGTGAGACTGTACCAGTTCCTGATGTTGTTATTTGAGTAACGCCTGTAGCAAGAGTAATAGTATCTAATCCGGTTGAGTGTATAGTATTATTTCCAGTTGATGAAATAGAGATAGTATTATTTCCAGTTCCTGCACTTACTGAGTTGGAACTTCCTCCAGTTAAGAGAATACTATCATTTCCAGCTCCTGCTGTTATCGTATGAACACCAGTTCCTTCAACAGAAATAGTATTATTTCCATCTCCTGCATTGATAGTATTTTTTCCACTTGCAGAGATAATAATACTATCATTACCTGAACTTGCATTGATAAGAGCTTGTTCTGTAGTTGCTGTTATTGTTGTATGTGAGCCATTGCTTACGTGGACAGTATTATTACCACTTCCTGTATAGACGGTATCTTGATGTCCTCCAGTATAGATAAGATTGTTACCACCATGTGCTGTATTATCGTTATTTACTCCTGCCCATATGAGATCTGAACTGCTTCCTGCTATTATTGTATCATTTCCTAATCCACCGACAATAGTATTAGTGTTACTATCAATAGAGATAGTACTTGTAAATGTCCTATCCTCTTCAGTAGTACCAATATACCCTCCAAAGATGAGATCGGCAAAGTTAGAGCCTGTGAGGACATCTGAACTCAATTGTCCTGATATCGTTACGCTATTGTCAGAAGTACTTGTATTGATGGTATCTTCATTAGGAGTTCCAATAAATAAGTAGCTTGAGTTCAAAAGACCTGGATTAGGTGAAGTTTGAGTTGTAGAAGAGAGAGGAGGTTTATGAGTAGAATCAATCAGATTTTCAAATGGTTTTTGAGGGCGAGTGTAGTAATCAGAGGAGAGCATATTATCTGTAAAAAATATATTTCGCAAGCCTGTTATTGGAGAGTTAAGTGTTTCTGTACCATCACTATATGCGAGTAATCTTCCATCTTTTTGATTTTCGATAGGTTTTTGATTTTCAGGTTTTGTAATTTCTACAGATAGTTCAACAGGTGTATAGCCAGGACACTCTCCATCAGGTCTATCGACATAGAGAGCAATAGATGCTTTTGTTTGTGTTTTATCCTGTAACTCATACTTCTGTGTGACAGGAATTTTCTTTGAATCATTAGGTGGAGCTGGTGCTACAAGTATCTTCCCCAGCGAATTTGTATTGGCGTTATTTGACATACTCTATCTCCAGTTTTACTCTATAACATGTTTCTGAAGTATATAGGACTCCTATATTGACATGAGAATATGTTCGAATATAATATCCATTTTATGAAAAGTCAAATAAATGACGCACTGTTACTCTAGGGTAAAATAGCAGTTTTATACTGATAAACTAGCTATTTATGATATGATGGAATGAATTCTAACTCTTTTTTTTCTTTATTATCCTATTGGTTTTATTTGATAAATATATTACACTATATGGTATGTACTCCAGACTATAAAATGATGATTTTCTCTACATCTACCATTTATATTTCTGTACTCCCATTACTTCTTTTCCTTATCTCTCTATAATACAT
>CAMWXW010000018.1 GCA_947178315.1 uncultured Desulfovibrionaceae bacterium
GAATATTAGCTTGTGCAATCTCAAAGGCTTGTTTAAGTAGAGAAAGCTTAGTGAATTCTTCAGGAGGTACTCCTTTATCTATTTGTTTACGAATAGAGGTTTCTGCCTCTTTCAACGCATTGACAACACTTCGTAGGGCATTTCCTGAAAAGTCTTTCTTAAATTGCTCTTTTAGATCAAAATTTTTATCAAATACATCGATATGCTTTCCATGATTCAGCATATATCCTCCTACTCAGTATTACAGAAAATATATGTTCCTTGTGTATTTTCTAGAACAATACTTTTCTCTAAGATATCCTTGATTCTAAGATTTCCAGGTAACATACTCCCTGTACTATAGAGACCTTTTTCTCCATTTATCCCAACAAAGAGAATCTCTCCAGGAATAACAGAGATATATCTACAAGGATCTTTTTCCATAATCTCATCAAAATTTGTGCCTAATGGTAAGTCAATAAGACTATCTTTACGAACTTCTTTACGTGTTCCCATAATTGTCAATATATCTTCATCAATCACACTATTCATTCTATCTGGAGCAGGCTCTAGTTTATGGATTCTTGCATCTGCTCGTAATCGTATTCGTTCTATTCGCTCTATGATAACTTGTTCAAGAAGAGAAAATGTTCCTAGTATAGAAGCACGTACATTTTGCCATTCTTTGATATCAGGGTCAGTAAGCTCTCCTGAAACCTCTATGGTATAGTCATATGGCGTTACTGTAACAGCAGTATTGAGATCGACGTTATGTAGCTCTGTATTCATAACAGGCTCTATCTGTTCCCAATAGGCTATTCTCCACTGTACGTCTGTAAATATAGGTAGATAGTCTTCCCAATCATTTTCTATAGAGCGTTGTAGTTCTTGATTCTTAAGATAACCTGTAAATGTAATTGTATTACTTGCAAGACTATACTTTACAGAGATAAAAATCTGATTGCGAGTTAGATACTCTTGTATGGCTTGTAAGATTTCATTGAGATGCCGTATATAGAGTAAAACCTTAGGAGCTTTATTGTACACCATATTCTCTATGTTTGTTATGTCTTCCTGCTTCAGAACATAGCCTGTGATAACTAGAAGATTCGGTTTACGGACACCGACACGGAGTTTTTCGTATCCTTGTTCTCGTAGAAGTGAGTGTATACCTTTGATGTACTCTTCAGAACCAAAGACTGGTTCTCGTATGAACCAAAACCAGAGCATATATATACCAATTCCAACAAAACCAATGAGAACAAATATTGTAGCAATACTCATTCTGCGTATTTTTTGTTTTACAAATTCTCTTGGATTTTCAAATGCACTAGCCTCTTCTTCTTCACCCTCTTCTTCCTCATCTTCATAGGTTTCTTCTTGCTCTTCTTCCTCAGTGGGAAGCTCTTCTTCTTCTGTTTCTTGCTCTTCTTCTGTTTCGGAGAAAGAATCTGGCAATGTAATATCAGGCCAGATTACATCTGTCTCTCCAACAACAAAGCTTGTTGTACCAACAGTGATGACACTATAGAAAGGAGCTGAGAATTCAGATTCACTAATAGCTTTTCCATCGAGATAAAAGGGGAGTTCTTCTCGCTTGATAGTGACAGAATCCTCGAAGATATCCATAGTGAAAGAGCGTTGTTCAAGAAAAGGATCACCTAAAATGATATCGCACTCATCGCTATCACCAATAAGAATAGAGGTAGAGTATAATTGAATCTCAGCTCCCATATTGGAGCCAGAAAGAATTTTTACTAGATAGGATTGCTGTGCCATGTAGTAGTATCCTCTTTTACATATCCTTTAAGATACCCCGTCGTATTCCTTTGGTTTTTGTACACCCTGTTGAACGTAACTCTTTTTCAATTTCTTGATGATCAATAGTTGTAGTTACAATCTCTGGGATAGCACTATTTTGTTCTGCAACATATTTTGTATCAACGATGCGAGGGGTGATGATAAAGAGACGTTCAGCCTTTTGCACTCGAGATGTTTTTGTTCCAAAAAGCACACCTGCATAGGGAATACTTTTGAGTCCTGGCACTCCTTCATCTGTTTTACTCCGTTTCTCATAATAGTGTCCTCCTATAATAAGCGAGTGAGTATCTCCTACAATAGCTTGTGTAGAGACGACACTTGTTGTGATTGTAGGAAGATCATTTATTTCTCCTGATGCAGAAGATTCAGCACCATCTTCAATATCTATCTTCATTTTAATAGAGGGAGCAGATCCTGGAATATCGATGATGTGAGGAGTAACACGTACCGTTGTTCCATAAGAGACATCAAATAAGTCAGTGTTTTCTTGATTTGTAACACGTACGTAAAAAGTATTCTTATTTTGTATTACAGCTTCTTGATTATTAAGCGTAAGTATTTTAGGTCGAGAGAGAATATTAGCAACGCCTCGTTTTTCGAGAGCATTGAGACGGGCCATGAGTGTAAAAATTCCTCTCGTATATACAGTCGTGAGATTGGGTAAAATAGTAGAGCCTATTGTCCCAGCAGCATTGCCACTTCCTACAGCACCTCCAACACTTGAGCCAGTTCCACTGGTATTTGTCGAGAATCCTAGATCCATTCCGACACTACGTGAATCATCGATATTGACATCGACAATAGCGACTTGTATCTCGACAAGTGGAACAGCGACATCTAATTTTGATATCGTATTAGAGTAATAATTCATTCGTTCTCGTGCGTCCCAAACGATGACAGCATTGATACGTGGATCTGCAAGGATACGAACATGCTCTTCAGCTTTAGTTTCTGGAGTGAGTTCTTCTCTTTGTTGCACAACATTAGTTCTTCTCTGTGCAGCTGTAGGTGATGTTGCCCCCGGTCTATTTTGTACGCTTCCAGTACTGGGTTGAGAGGAAGTAATGGAACGCAAGAGTGTTGCAACACCCGGAAGAGTAACAGTTTTTCCTCCAAGCTGTATGTCCATATCATCAGCCCAGGCATTTTTTAATCGAAATACTTCCATGACCATATCTTGTGAGGCATTATTCTCTATTTCTTGTATTACTCCCATAATAGCAGCTATATAACGAGGAGGACCTGTTATTTGAAGGAGATTATCTTCGGCTATCTCTTTCCAGCCAAATCGGGTGTCTAATATATTGAGCTGTTGTAGACTCTTTTTAAGTTCTGGTGCAGTGATAAATCTCAATCGAATGAGTGTTGTATTGTAATCTGACTGTGTGTAGAAGAAAACAGTTTTTCCATCGTAATACCAAACAATACCATAGACACGTTGCATGAGATCAAGGAAGTCTTTTGGTTTTGTAAAATAAAATCCACCAGTAACATTTCCACGTACGCTATTAGGGATACTTACTGCTACGCCTTGACTTGTTGCAAAGGCACGTAGGACTGTTGCGATAGGAGTATCTTTCGCTTTATACGAGAAAGGAGCAGAATTCCATGGTATAGGAATAGGCGTGGCATCTCCTATAGTGATGCACAGAGAGCATACTATAAGGATACACACAATAGCACGAGTATAGAATGCCATATTGGTTTGCCTCTCTTAAAACTTGAGAATCCTACTCGTATGTGAAGGGATAGGTTGTGATGTAGCACCTATCCGTAGTCCTTTACGCCATAATCCAATATCTTCAACAAGAATAGTGAGAGATTCAAGGAGATCATGATGCTCTGGGATACGCATTCCTAATCTCAATTCTTGATGTGCAGTAAATGGAATAGGAAAATATTGACATGTAAGACCAGATAAAAGTCTCATACTCTGGGAACCTATTTCCCGTAACATGGTATTGAATTCCGATTCATTACTTGGTAGTAATCCTATAAGACTCCATATAAAATAGCCTTTTGGCACCTCTGATATGATAGTAAAAATAGAGTCTTCAAACGAAAAAAAGTACTCTCCCTGTGGGGAAGGGTGTGGTACTGCTATATTGAGATGATGACAAAGTTGTTTTATTTTCTCCGCAAGCATAATCGTTCCTTGTGATAACATATTCTTCTATACTCTAGCATGTATTGAACCATGTATAGAAATTGCAGGAAGAAGAGCATATAGCTATTGATAAGGGAAAGAGAAATAAGAGATTCTCTCTTTGGAGGCTTGCTTTTTATCTAAAAACTAGATATAGTACACAAGTCATGGCGGGGTAGCTCAGTTGGTTAGAGCATACGGCTCATATCCGTAGTGTCGTGGGTTCAATTCCCTCCTCCGCTACCATATTTTTTCATCTATATCCTCCCTTACCGTAGCTTCATCTTATTTGTTAGTATAGAGAAGAGATTAGTCTATGTGTAAGCTCACTGTTATCATACCCGTCTATAATGAGTCCGAATATATAGCCTTTGCTATTGAAAGCGTGCTGAATCAGAGAACAAGTTTTCCTTTTGTCCTTCTTATTGTCGATGATGCGTCAGATGATGATACTCCTCATATCATAGAACAGTATAGGGAATACATAGAGCAGGAAAAACGAACTACAGGGTGTGTTCAAATTATCAATATCCGTCAGAAAAGAAATCGTGGTAAAGGCTATTGCATGTATCGAGCATATAATGAGATGAAGCGTTATCAACAGGGAGGCTATTTTCTTATTCTTGATGGAGATGATTTCTTTACAATACGAGATAAACTACAAAGACAAGTCGTATTTTTAGAAGAAAACCCTCAGTATTTTGGGTGTGGTCATGAATATATAGTCGCTCGGGAAAAAGAACGTCTTTCCCTTTACATAGCTGGAGAGTATGCAACTCACCCAAAGTATAATGCAGAACTAGCACAGAGAGGGTTTCATAATATAGAGGAGTATGAGGAAATCTACTACTATGCTCATACTTCAACAATGATGTACAGAAATATGTTTTCTGATATCGACGTCCCAGCGTATTTTGGAAGACCTTCGATGCGTGGAGATAGTGCTTTACTCTTGTGGTATTTTATCATGACTCAGCAACGTGTCGGTCATATGAATATGTTAGGTAGTTGCTACAATATTCATGGGAAAGGAATATGGAGTGGAATAAAAGTAGAGGAAAAGAAAGATTTAATACATAAAATGATGCGTCAGCTTACCTCTCTTACTTCAAGTACTCGCTATAAGGAAGGATTGCACGGATTAGAGAATTTATTCATACGGGCAATTGTACAAGAAGAAGAGTCAGTATCTAATCCAGAAACAATCTATCAATTGATATATGGGATAACACAATCTATCTTGGAGATGATTATACAGGAGAAGCAAACAAATATTCTCTATCTATCACAAACTCTTGATACCATGTTAGAAAACATAGGAAAGGTATATGCTGTGAAGCAGGGGATACGTAAATATGGGACTCAATATAAAAAGGAACGAGTAGGTATTCTTTGTTCAGAGAGTGATGAGGAAGAATATACTAGAATTATATGTAATCATATTGATGTATTAGTAAATAGTGGAAAAGAGGTCTATGTATTCTACGTAAGTCAAGGGGGAGGGGATAATAAGAATTCTTCAAAATGTAAAGAGTTCTGTACACAACGTGGAATTCCTTTTTTCCTCTATACTGGAGAGCAAGAAGAATCAGGACTCTATAGTGATATCATAGAGCGACGTCTCTGCTATTACTTGGAAGCAATATATGCCCAGAGGTTATCAGAACTCCATTGTTATATACTACCTTTTGATATCATTGCGAGTTGCTGTATGCAAGAAGGAATTGCTGAATGTATTATTTTGCACACTAGTGATGTAGGGAGTCTTGCTCAAGGAATAAGCATGAGTGTTGTTGATGCTATCTATGTAGATAGTGTTGGTCTTGCTCATGCACTGTGTAGAGTAGATGTTCTTAGTTCAAAGTCTATTCTTGTTCAAGATGATACATGTACAGGATACACTCTTTTTCATGGATATAACAGTGATATAGAAATGTCTACATTGGAAGATGAAGCTGTAGAAGTAGTCAATGTCATCTTTTAGAGATGTTGATTGTAATGATAAGTATAGAAATTGCATAGAAAGTCAAGATATATTACAAGATAGAATATATATACACGAATCTATAAAAAGGTACGTCTCTCGTGCATATGTGTTGTATCTCTAGATAAAGGATACATATGAATACTCCTAAGCTTACAGTTATCATGCCTGTTTATAATGAAGCAGAGTACATAGCCTTTGCTATTGAAAGTGTACTTAGTCAGAGAACAACATTCCCGTTTATTCTTCTTATTGTCGATGATGCATCTCAAGATACTACCTTAGAGATAGTAAAAAAATATCAATCATATGTTAAAGAACAAAAAGCAACACAAGGGTGTGTTGAGATACTAGTTATTGAGCAAAAGAGAAATCGTGGGAAAGGGTATGCTATGTATACAGCATATACAAAAATGCAGGAGTATCAAGATGAAGGCTATTTTCTTATTTTAGATGGAGATGATTTTTTCACACTCCGTAATAAACTTCAGAGACAAGTTGATCTTTTAGAAGAGAACACCTCATATATAGGTTGTGGACATGAATATATTTCTGCATTAGCAGATGGTACAATGTTTACAAGTGCATGTTATAAAAGACTCCCTCAATATGAAAAGCTTATGTGTGAGGGTATCCATAATATTGAAGACTATCCCAATGCTTTTTATTATTCATGTAGTTCAACAATGATGTATAGAAATATTTTTAAGAGAGTACCCCCCCCCCAAGGCACTTCAACTGAGAAGTCTTCTGGGGTTCCTTCCTATTTTGCAAAACGTTCTATGGAGGGGGATACAGCATTGCTTTTCTGGTTTTTTCTTATGACAAATCAGCGAGTAACACATATTGATATGATAGGTAGTTGTTATAATATCCATGGAGATGGAATTTGGACTGGTCTTACAATGGAAGAGAAGACCATGGATACAAGAAAGATGATGAGTGAGCTTATACGCATTGCAAACGATGAAGCAACAAAGAAAACACTCATGCAAATAGGCAATGATTTAGAATACTCACTTGTAGCTGAGTCTGAAGAACATAGAAGTTCACAGAAAGAATATCTAACAACATATGATATTATAACTCAAATATGTGCTAGCTTACCACAAGATACAAAACTATATTACTCGTCATACTTGGATTCACTTATAGAAAGTATGGGTAAATTCTTTGCACTGAAAAGTGGAATCTATAGATATGGTGCAGAATATAAAGAAGATAACATAGGTCTTCTCTGTTCCTCTCTTCAAGATGCAACAACACTTATATCTCGTATTTCATCGTTCTTAGATAAGGGAAAGAACGTACATATATTCTATACTGGTCTTGGAGGAGATATCCCTGAAGCACTTCTTACATATTGTACAGACAAAGGCGTAGAAATACATTCATACTCTGTAGATAAAGAAAGGTATTTAGAAAATGTAGAAGAACATGTATGCTTTCTTTTAACAACAATGTATAGATGTGAATTAGGTTCACTGTATTGCTATATCGATGTGCCAGATATTGTTGGTAGTCTTTGTATACAAGATGGAGTTGCAGGGACTATTATTTTTGATAATGTCGAGCAAGGTATAATGATGTTAGGCATGTCTATCAGCGTTATAGATAGTATTATTGTAAATAACATGGAATACGGCTATGCTCTAGCGATGACACCACTTTTTCAATCGAAATCAATTCTTGTACGTGGGGATAATGGAAAAGAGAAAGAAATAGATATGAAGTCTTGCAAGAAGTCAGGAAAAGGTGCTCTCGATGTCCTTGATATACGCTATAGCTAAGAAAATAAGTATGTAAAGATACTACGATAGCTTTATTTGATTATTTATACTGTGTATATTATTGCATAGGGTATATGATAATGCTATAGTGATACCTTGATTTATAAGGTGGGGAGTATCATGAGTATTATCCTTGATGGTTTTACTACAGCAAAAAAATATAGAGAAAATCTTAAGAAAGAGTTTGCTTCATTATCATCTGTAACGAAACCTATGCTTCTCGTTATTTTAGTAGGGCATGATGCAGCATCAGAGATCTATGTAAGAAATAAAGTAAAAGCATGCGAATATGTAGGCTTTGAGTCTTCCGTATTTCATCTTCCCCACAATATATCTCAAGAAGACGTTATTTCTTGTATACGTACTGCAAATGAGAATCCTGATGTGCATGCTATCTTAGTACAACTTCCACTACCTCCGCATCTTAATACGAGAGAAGTTATTGAAAGCATCTCACCTCACAAAGATGCTGATGGTCTTCATCCGTATAATTTGGGTCGTTTAGTTCAAGAGAATCCTATAGTAGCTCCTTGTACACCACGTGGTATAGTACGACTCTTACAGGAATATGAGATATCTGTTTCTGGTAGACATGTAGTGATTATAGGAAGAAGCATTATTGTTGGAAAGACGATGTCATTGCTGATGATGAGTAATACAACATTTGGTAATGCAACGGTAACAGTGTGTCATTCCCGTACCCCCAATATAGAACACTATACAAAAGAGGCCGATATCCTTATTGTAGCAGTCGGAAAACCACGTTGTATTACTGCAGATATGATACGAGAAGGGGCAGTGGTTATTGATGTAGGTATATCAAAAACAGGAGAAGGCCTTGAAGGAGACTGTGATTTTCATTCAATGTTGCCCAAAGTATATGCAATTACTCCAGTCCCTAAAGGAGTAGGTCCTATGACGATATACGAGCTCTTACATAATAC
>CAMWXW010000019.1 GCA_947178315.1 uncultured Desulfovibrionaceae bacterium
CCCCGGTGCTCCTATTACCCCTATACCAGCGGGTGCTCCTCAAGGACAAGCTCCTACAAATAATAATGTATCAACAACCAATAAAGCTCAATAAATAATAGAGGAAATAATGCTTAAAACTTTTATTACAAAACCTATTCTTTCCAGCGTTATCTCAATATTTATTGTCATAGCTGGAATGCTTAGTATACCATCATTGCCAATAGAATTATATCCTAATATTCTACCTCCGTCAGTCAGTGTTACTACATCATACCCAGGGGCTTCACCAGAAATTATTTCTTCTCTCGTTGCTGCGCCTATTGAAGAGCAACTTAACGGTGTTGATGATATGATATATTTACAATCTGTTGCTTCTCCCGGACAGCTTACAACAAGTGTGTACTTCAAAACAGGTACAGATCCAGATATGGCAACAGTGAACGTAAATAACCGATTACAAGGTATCCTTACTTCTCTGCCTACAGAAGTACAAAGACAAGGTATGACTGTTCGTAAACGTTCAAGTTTTATCATGTCTGTTATCGCTGTGACTTCTGTTTCTCCAGCGTATGATTCTATTGCACTTAGTAACTATGTGAACCTCAATATCCTCCCAGAATTAAAACGTATACCTGGTATTGGGGAGGCTCAGATATTTGGAGCAAAACTCTATGCAATGCGTGTATGGCTTGATCCAGCAAAAATGAATACTCTTGGGATCTCTCCTCAAGAAGTTATTGCTGCTATACAAGCTCAAAACCAAAGACAACCTATAGGTATTATAGGGGCTGCACCACTTCAAGATCCTGTTGATCTTACATTTGCAATAAGTGATGTAGGAGCACCTGTTACAGTTGAAGATTTTGAAACTCTTATTATCAAAGCATTACCTGATGGCAATATTCTCTATTTACGAGATGTTGCACGTGTAGAACTCGGTTCTCAGATGTATAACTTTGATACAAAGTATAATGGAAAAGATGCTGCTAATATTGGTATTTTCTTAGCACCTGGAGCAAATGCTCTCAATGTTGCTGAAAGTATCAATAATGTATTAGCCTCACTATCAGAAACGTTTCCTGAAGGGATAGAAGCTCAAGTTGGATTTGATACAACAAAATTTATCTCTATGTCTATCGAGGGTGTTATTGAGACATTTTTTGTAGCAATTCTTCTTGTTGTTCTTGTTATGTACCTCTTCTTACAGAACTTCCGTGCAACTATTATCCCCTGTCTTGCTATCCCTATTTCTATAATAGGAACTTTTGCTGGTCTCTATGCTCTTGGCTTCTCTCTCAATCTTTTTACCCTTTTTGCTTTTATTCTTGCTATTGGGATTGTTGTTGACGATGCTATTATTGTTATTGAGAACGTAGAGCGTATCATGTCTACAGAAAAGTTAAGTTCTGTTCCTGCAACTATTAAAGCAATGAAAGAGATTACTGGTCCAGTTATCGCATCTACATTAGTACTCTGTTCTGTTTTCATTCCTATCTCCTTCATGGGTGGTCTTGCTGGGGTTATGTACAGACAGTTTGCTATAACAATCTCTATCTCTGTATGTATCTCTTCTGTTGTCGCTCTTACCCTTACTCCTGCTATGTGTGCGCTCCTTCTAAAACCAAGGGAAGAAAAGAAGCATTTTCTCGATTTCTTTAATATCCTCCTAGCGAAAGCTACAAGTGCTTATGGAAATACTGTTGCTTTTGTACTTAGACATAGTTTATTTGGTCTTTCTCTCCTTATCATTGTTATTGTGTCTGCTCTCTGGCTCTTTACTCATCTACCAAAAGCTCTAGTACCAGAGGAAGATCAAGGTTATATTATTTCTGCTATGATATTCCCAGATGGAACGTCTATTTCCCGTACAGAGCAAAGTGCAACGAAATATACAACTGCTGTTGAAGCAAACCCTAACATCGTTTCAAATATTGCACTTATAGGATTTGACTTCCTTACTGGCTCTCCCCGAGAAAACTATGTTGCTAGCTTTAGTATGCTTACTGACTGGAGCAAGCGAACTGAAAAAGAGCAAGCTGTAACTGCCATTGTTAAGCAACTTGCAGGTTTTGCTTACGTAAATATCCCAGATGCCTTTACTTTAGTACTTACACCTCCACCTATACCAGGGTTAAGTAATACAGGTGGTCTTCAATTCTATCTCCAGAACAGACAAGGAAAACCGATACAAGAATTGCAAGCAACTGCTGATGCTTTTGTAGCTAAACTTAATGCCTTAAATGAGGTATCAGGTGCACGTTCCATGCTTACAACGAATACTCCTCAGATAGATCTTAAGGTAAATAAATCAAAAGCTGCCACACTAGGAATAAATATATCTGATGTCTATGTAGCACTCCAATCAACTATTGGATATCTCTACGTCAACCAATTTGTCTTGTACGATAGACCATTCCGTGTATTTGTTCAAGCTGACTCTGACTTTAGAAGATTAAAAGATGCCTTTGAACAGATTTATGTACGTTCAAATACAACAGGAGCATCTATTCCTATCTCTGATGTCATCGAAGTAAATAATACAACAGGTGTTACAATATTAGAGAGATTTAATACATTTACAGCTGCTTCTGTTATGTTAAATACTCCAGCTGGGTATAGCTCAGGACAAACCATTGCTGCTGTTGAACAAGCTGCAAAAGAGTTTTTATCAAATGAATACGGTATTGAATGGGTTGGAGCTGCGTATCAAGAAATCATATCACAGACAGGAACAACATTTATTTTATCTCTTTCTGCATTCTTCGTCTTCCTCATTCTTGCTGCATTATATGAGAGCATTACTCTTCCTATTGCTGTTATGCTTAGTGTTCCAATTGGTCTTCTTGGAGCAGCCTTTGCTTCTTATTTTAGACACTTACAAAATGACCTTTACTTCCAAGTTGCAATTATCACCCTCATAGGTCTTACTGCAAAAACAGCTATTCTTATTGTTGAGTTTGCGGTACAGTTGCGAGAAGCTGGAGCTACTATTGATAATGCTTCTATTGAGGCAAGCAAACTCCGATTCCGCCCTGTTCTCATGACGATGATTTCATTTATTTTAGGAACTATTCCTCTTTGTCTTAAACAAGGAGCTGGAGCTGGAAGTAGCCAATCTCTAGGGACAGCTATGGTTGGTGGTATGGTATTCTATACAATACTAGGTATGCTTCTTATTCCGTTCTTCTATAAGATTATTATGGTTATCACATACAAAGTTACAGGTAAAAAAGACATTGGAACAAATCTCAATAACTCCCGTGTCATGTAGAGGAATACTATGAAAAAATATATCAATATATTACTCGTTACAATGGTAGTATCTGCATGTTCCCTTGCACCAAAATATGAGCAACCTAAGATGGATCTACCTGACTCATGGGAGCATCTTGATACTACTGGACAAAAATATGATGGTCGTTTATGGTGGCAACGCTTCAATGATGCAACACTCAATACTCTTGTAGAAGAGGGACTACAGAATAATCAAAATCTTCTTGTAGCAGTAGCTCGACTAGAGCAGATGAGAGCAAGTTGGGGAGTTGAACGAGCAGGTATGTTCCCAACATTAAGTACAACTGTTGGCGCAAGCATTGGACAACAATCAAAACAGATCTATGGTTCAAATAAAGTTACAGATCAGTATCAGATATCTGTTGGCTTAAATTATGAGATAGACTTCTGGGGAAAAATGTATAATTTATCAGAAGTCGCAAAAGCACAATACTTAACTGCAGAAGCCAATAGAGAGATTGTACGACTTGAGCTTATTTCAAATATTATTACATCATACTTCAATATTATCACTCTTGAGCGTCAATTCGACTTTATCAATGAAACTCTTACTGCAATACAAAAACAGCTCACTATTAGACAGCAAGAATTGCAATATGGTGTGATTACATTGAGTGATCTAAAACAGATGGAAGCACAAGTTGCTTCATTAGAGACAACAAAAGCTCAACTTGATTCTGCTCTTATTGAAGCACGCTCTTCACTCCTCCTCCTTTTAGGAAGAAGTCCACGTGAAATGCTTACAAAAAAGCTTTCATTTCCTGATGCAACTATTGATTTTACAAGAGATTACGAAGTCTCTCCCGGGTTACCATCAAATATTCTTCTTAGAAGACCTGATATCTATCAAGCAGAGCAAGCAATTCGAGGTGCAAATGCAAATATCGGTGTTGCACGCTCACTCTACTTTCCTTCTATATCCCTTAATGCTGTTGTAGGAGTGTTAAGCAAAGACATCAATAGAGTATTTGCTCCCGATACATTTACATGGAATGCAGGTGTTACATCTAATGCTCCTCTTTTTGCGGGAGGAAAAATAATCTATCAAAACAGAATTGCAAAGGCTGCACAAAAAGAAGCTATTGCTCAATATCAACTTGCTGTACAAAATGCGTATAAAGATGTTATTTCTTCTCTCTCTCAATTACAACAGACAAAAATTGCCCTTGAATCTGCACTTACAGAGAATAATGCATATAAAGAAACATTTATGCTTACTGAACAACAGTTTAATGCTGGACAAGTTAACTACTTTCAATATCTCTCTATTCTACAAAGTTATATAGCCTCTCAGGAGCGACTACTTATTGCACAAAAGAATAGAGTACTTGCTGTTGTTGCTTCATACAAAAGTCTTGGTGGAGATTGGGAAGATCCAAAATACAAAAAAACAGATAAAGATGATACTCCTTCCTCTATGTTCAACAACGCGACACAAGATATAAAAGAAGGAATAAAAGACACTAAGGAATAGATTATGTTTGCTCCAACTATTGACCCTGTTGCTTTTTCTATTCCTCTTCCCTTTCTGGGGACATTTCAAGTTCACTGGTATGGACTTATGTATGTCTTTGGATTTCTTTCTGCTTTATTTCTTGCAAAATATCGTGCATCACACTCAAAAACACAGTGGACACTAGAGTCATGCGATGATCTCTTAACGTATGTCGCACTTGGAGTTATTCTAGGTGGACGGCTTGGATACGTACTCTTTTATAATTTCTCTTACTACATGACACACCCTTTTGAGATCATCGCTATATGGGAAGGAGGAATGTCTTTTCATGGAGGCTTTATTGGTGTCGCTATTGCTATCTATTTTTTTGCTCGCAAGACAAAGAAGAATATCATCGATATCTTTGATTTCATAGCTCCTTTTGTTCCTCAATGTATCTTTTTAGGAAGAATTGGCAATTTCATCAATGGAGAGTTATGGGGAAAAGTTACAGATGCACCAATAGGTATGATTTTTCGCTATGCAGATGAATCCCCACGACACCCAAGTCAATTATATGAAGCTATCAGTGAAGGACTCATTTCCTTTATTATTCTTTGGTTTTTTTCTGATAAACCACATAGAAGAGGAGCTGTTAGTTTAGTTTTCTGTATCTGCTACTGTGTTTCTCGTTTCACTGTAGAGTTCTTTAGAGAGCCAGATATACATATAGGCTATATTGCTTTTGGTTGGCTTACAACAGGGCAACTGCTTACACTTGGATTAGCATGTATTGCTGTTCTTGTTTTCTTTTATTCCCGCACACAACCTATCACTTCATGGAGAGACTAGCATACAATACGTATTCATCTCATTATACTTGTCTCACACTCTCTAATATTTTCTTTATTCCATAGATTGTCTATAGAACGTCAAGCTACTTTCAAGAAAGAGTGTAATATCTCCATCTAAGATACCTTCTACATCTGAAGATTCTACATTTGTTCTATGGTCTTTCACCAACATATAAGGGTGTAGTGTATATGTACGTATTTGACTTCCAAAGTTGATTGCATCTTTACTATTATATGATGATTGCTTTTGCTCTTGGATTTTTTCTTGTTCCATTCTATAAAGTCGAGCTTGTAAGATACGAAGTGCTGACTCTTTATTGGCATGTTGTGAACGCTCATTTTGACACTGTACAGTAATGCCTGTTGGGATATGTGTTATTCGTACGGCAGAACTCGTTGTATTGACACTTTGTCCTCCAGGACCAGAAGAACGAAATGTATCAATACGGAGATCTGATTCTTTGATCACAATAACTGTATTTTCCTCTATGGAAGGAAGGATATCTACAGATGCAAATGATGTATGACGTTTGCCTGATGAATCAAATGGTGAAATACGAATCAATCTATGAATACCACGCTCATATTGCAATAAACCATAGGCATATTCTCCACTTATCTCCAGTGTAATACTTTTAATTCCAGCCTCATCTCCTGCTAGATAATCCACACAACGTACTGTATAGCCTTTTTCTACAGCAAATCGCTCATACATACGTGCAAGCATTTGTGTCCAATCTTGTGCATCTTTGCCTCCAGCTCCAGCATGAAGTTCTACAAGCGCACCATATTTATCTTCTTCTTTTACAAAAAGCATCTCTACTTCCATTGATTCTATTAGCTTTTTTGCTATATAGACTGATTCAACAAAAGCATCAATTGCATCATGTTCACCTTCATTTACAAAATAAAGATATTCCTCTATTGTTGCTATACTTGCTTGTACTTTTTCTTGCTTTTGTATATGTTCTTGCACGCGTGCTTTTTTTTGTAGTAGTTGGGTAGAATGCTCTACACTATCCCAGATTGTGGGATTTTGAAGTTCAGTATCAATCTCTTGCATTACTTTATAGGCATTTTCTTTTTCAAAGATTCCTCCATATATTTTCATAACGAGGACGAAGTGCCGTATAGACTTCCATTGCTTCCATAAATGCTTTATCCATATTCTTTCCTATCATAGAGCAGTAGCTCTTGTATATTATTTTTGCATCACACAACCTGCTTCAAATTCCTGATATCTCTTTCTATACGCTTCTACTGTTTTTTCTGTTCCATTGAAAAATGACGAACCAGAAACAAAAATTTCTGCCCCTGCAGTATAGAGTTGTGGGATATTATCTATATTCACACCACCATCAACCTCAATGCGAACCTCACAACATGAAGCTGTTATCAATTGAGAGAGCTGTTCTACTTTTGCAATAGTTGATTCTATAAATCGCTGTCCAGAAAACCCAGGATTTACTCCCATAATCAGAATAACATCAACATAGGGTAAGAGATATTCTATCATACGTGGATCTTGGTGTGGGTTAAGAGATATCCCACTCAATATATTGGCACTACGTATATGCTCTACACAACGATGTGGGTGTCGTGTTGATTCTGGGTGAATCACGATGAGATTTGCCCCTGCCTCAATAAATGAATCTACATGACGCTCTGGCTCTTCAATCATTAAATGGACATCAAAAAATATCTCTTGTGCTCGCTCCCGTACTGAACGTATAACTCCAGCTCCCAACGTGATATTGGGAACATACCTTCCGTCCATCACATCCCAATGCACCCAAGGAATACCTGCAGACTGAAGACGAAGTGTTTCTTCACTGAGCATTCCTAAATCAGCAGAAAGCAACGAAGGTGAAAGTAATAACATATACACCTCATAATTCAAAATTTACAATATGGCTTTATAGTATCACTATATTATGCAATATACAACACTCCATTGCTTGAGGCATTGTTTTCTATACATAGAAATACTACATATACCATTATCGATAACATACTGCTATAGCAAAACTATCTTATTATTTGGAAATTCAATCTACTCTATTCTTAATGATATTTTTATAAGGATACATTATGATCAATTTACATTGGTTGCGGAGGCAGGATTTGAACCTACGACCTTCGGGTTATGAGCCCGACGAGCTACCATGCTGCTCCACTCCGCGATACTGACTATACATCGATGTGATGTTGTTTTATAATATAGAAAGAGGACATTTGTGTCAAGTATTTTTTAGTTATATTCTGTATATCTTCATACTATACCACGCTGTCCTCTTCCATAAGAGATCATCACTATAAAATTATAAAGAGTATACTATTGTCTAATCCTTATATTTCATGATATCCCACTGAATAGGCTCTTCTCCACGCTCGAGCAAAATAGCATTTACTTTCTTAAAATGACCATTACCAATAAATCCACCTCGAGCAAGTGGTGAAGGGTGAGGACTTTCTAAAATAGTATGTTTACGAATATCAATCAAAGATTTCTTGGCACGGGCGAATGTTCCCCACAATAGAAAAATACAGTGTTGCTTATATGCAGAAATGACCTCAATTACTGCATCTGTAAACGTACTCCACCCCCAATTTCTGTGAGAGTTCGGCTTATTTGCTTCTACTGTGAGGCAAGAATTGAGTAAAAGAACTCCTTGTTTTGCCCATGGTGTTAAATCACCCTCTCGAGGACACGGTATAGCTAATGATTGTTGTAATTCCTGAAACATAGTTTTTAGAGATGGAGGAACTGTTACTCCCTTACGAACAGAGAAAGAAAGTCCCATAGCTTGCCTTGCTCCATGATATGGATCTTGACCTAGAAGAACAACTCTAACAGAATCGAACGGGGTACATATAAAGGCATTGAATATCTCATTAGCAGGAGGATATATTGTTATACCCTCTCTTCTCGCTTCCATATATTGTGCTTTTATCTTTGCAAAATATGGTTTTGTAAACTCATCATATAATAATTTTTTCCAACACGCTGGCATTTGTATTTTATCTATATCGACTTTTTCCATATTTTATTTTCCATCTTGTTTTCTCCATAATAAAAATGTATTATGT
>CAMWXW010000020.1 GCA_947178315.1 uncultured Desulfovibrionaceae bacterium
GTATAACTCTCGCAAATGAGAAACACCTGTACTATCTCGATATTGCCATGCTTTAATAAATGCTTCTGCTGCTTCCATTGTCAAGATACAAGGAATCTTTTCCTGTAGTGCATTTCTACGCAATATCATTGCATCTTTACTTGCTCCGTGCTCTCCACCTATGATATTCACAACCAATACAATTTGTTTATTTTTTATGTAGTCTATGATATTAGGACGCCCCTCAGAGACCTTATGTACACGCTCTACTGGTATACCTTCCTCCTCTAAGAGAGTCGCTGTACCTTGTGTTGCAAGGATAGAAAATGATTGCTCTATGAAGAAACGAGCTAATTCAGCAATTCGCTTTCTCTGACTTTTATCCCCAATGCTAAAAAAGAGATATGGCTTGTCAGCACTTGGTCCAATAACACGAGTATGTACTCCTAAGAACCCCTTATACATAGCCTCTCCAAATGTTGCCCCTATACCCATCACCTCACCTGTTGAACGCATCTCTGGCCCTAAGATGATATCAGAGGAAAGGAATTTATCAAATGGAAATACTGGAACTTTAACTGCATGATATGAAGGAGATGCAAACGGTTGAACACCTTGCTCTTTGAATGATATACCTAGCATTGCTTTTGTGGCTATACCTGCAAGAGAATGTCCTAAACATTTTGATATAAATGGAATTGTCCGAGATGCTCGTGGATTGACTTCAATAACATAGATTTCTCCATTATATATTGCAACCTGAATATTCATAAGTCCAATAACGCCTAATGTTGAGGCTATCTTAGAAGATATCTCTTTCAATTCATCTTGTAATGATTGAGAAAGACTATGAGGAGGAAAACTACACATAGAGTCACCAGAATGAATACCAACACCTTCTATATGCTCAAGAATACCTCCGACAATAGTTGTTGTACCATCTGAAATAACATCAATATCAACTTCCGTTGCACCTTCAAGAAATCGCTCTACAAGAACTTGAGATCCTTCAGAGATAGATATTGCTTCACGCATATATTCTTGTAACTGCTCATCACTATAAACCACTTGCATTCCTCGCCCACCAAGAACAAAAGAAGGACGAACAATAACAGGATATCCTATCTGTTTTGCTGCAAATAGTGCTTCTTCTACTGTTGCTACTGTTTCATTTTTAGGCTGTAACAATCCGAGTGATGAAAGAAGAGCACTAAATTCTTTTCTATCTTCTGCCTTAAAAATAGATTCTGGTTGCGTTCCAAGACAACGTACCCCTTCCTCTTCCAATGTACGAGCTAATTTTAATGGTGTTTGACCACCCATTTGTAAAATGACACCATATGCTGACTCTGCAGCAATCACCTCTAAAACACTTTCTATTGTAACTGGCTCAAAATAAAGAGCATCAGACACATCGAAATCAGTAGATACCGTCTCCGGATTACAATTTATCAATATACTTCTATATCCACTCTCTCGTACAGCAAGGGACGCATGCACACAGCAGTAGTCAAATTCCAAGCCCTGCCCGATACGATTAGGTCCAGAGCCTAAAATAATGATACTTCTCTCATTACTTGCTTCAACCTCGGTGCTTTCCTTACTTCCATAATATGTTGAATAGATATATGATGTTTTTGATGAAAACTCTCCAGCACAGCTATCTACTCTTCTAAAAGAAGGGTGAATACCTAAGGCATATCTATTTTTACGTACTTCTTTTTCAGAAATACCAAGAATCCACCCTATATATTGATCAGAAAAACCATATCTCTTAGAACGATGTAATGATGCACTATCTGAAAGAATACGGAGTCCTTCTTCTCGAATTCTGTTTTCTTCTGTAATAATACTTTCTATATGATATAAAAACCATGGAGTAATATGAGAACGTTTATGTACTTCCTCAACACTCATACCAATACGGAAAGCATCTCCAATAATAAGAATACGATCTGCTGTTGGGATAGAGAGTGCATTATAGATTTCATTAGCTATAGATTCTTGCTCTTCCTTTGTATATGAAGTATATGATTTTTCAGCACAATAGATACTTTGTAAACCAAACCACCCATTTTCCATACTTGAAAGTGCTTTTTGTAAGGCTTCTACAAACGTTCCACCTATAGACATAACTTCACCTATAGACTTCATTTGTGTTGAGAGTACTTTAGAGTCACGAGGGAATTTTTCGAATGTAAAGCGTGGGATTTTTACGACAACATAATCTATAGTAGGTTCAAATGATGCTGGCATTGTACCACTTGTAATCTCATTCTGAAGTTCATCGAGAGTATATCCAACAGCGAGCTTAGCTGCAACTTTTGCTATTGGAAATCCGGTTGCTTTTGAAGCAAGTGCTGAAGAGCGTGAAACACGTGGATTCATTTCTATAACAACGATACGACCATCTATCGGATTGATTGCAAACTGTACATTTGAACCACCGGTTTCTACTCCTATTTCATTGAGTACTGCTATAGACATATCACGCATACGTTGATATTCTTTATCTGTAAGTGTAATTGCTGGAGCAACAGTAATTGAATCTCCTGTATGAATACCCATAGGATCAAAATTTTCTATAGAGCATACTATAATGGTATTACCAACTGAATCTCGCATGACTTCCATTTCCATCTCTTTCCAGCCAATAAGAGATTCATCTATCAATACCTGAGAGACGGGTGAAAGCTCAAGTCCTTTTTTACATATCTCTATAAATTCCTCTATATTATAGGCTATACCACCTCCTGTACCACCAAGAGTAAATGAAGGGCGTATAATCACAGGAAAACCTATCTCTTCTATTGCTTCCATACCCTCGGCCATTGTCGATATAACACGAGAGCGTGGTGTCGATAATCCTATGCGATGCATTGCTTCATCAAAAAGCTTTCTATCCTCTGCTTTTTCTATTGATCTTGCCTGTACTCCTAATAACTCTATACCGTATTTTTCTAAGATTCCTTTTTTATCAAGCTGAAGAGCCATATTGAGTGCTGTTTGTCCACCCATAATAGGCAAGAGTGCATCTGGTTTCTCTTTTTTTATTATTTCTTCAATAGTATGTACTTCTATTGGCTCTATGTAGACTGCATCTGCTATTGTTGGATCTGTCATAATTGTAGCAGGATTTGAGTTGATTACTACGACACGATATCCCTCTTCTTTGAGTGCTTTACAGGCTTGTGTTCCAGAATAATCAAATTCACATGCTTGACCTATAATTATTGGTCCTGAACCTAATACTAGTATCGTATGTATATCACTGCGTCTCGGCATACTATAGAGTCCCCCATTCAATATACTCTATCAAATACGTATCTATTAGTCAATCATTCTCACCTTCACAGCATCGGATACATCTTCTCTGATTCAGTGAAGATCTATATCATCAACTCATCTTCTATATCAAAATGTATAACTAATACCACCGCTTACCATAAAACCTACTTCTACTGTTGATGAGGGTTGACCTTTATGGATACCAACAATACAATATGCTCGTAAATTATCCTCTCCAAAGGCCATTGTATAGTTCACCCCAACATTAAACCCTGTTGTAAAATTTTCTGTATCATATCTAAATGCGTATCCATTAGAACGAATTACTCCATCATTCGATGCGTACACAGGAAAATCCATCATCACCTGAAAGAAAGGAGTCACTCCAAAATTAAAGCTATATCCTACTAATGCATTCCAGCGTAATGAGAATTGATGATCATCTTGGATATCTATTGCATTATTCGTACGTGTTATAAATGAGACTCCACGCGTAAAGCTGTAGATACTATCAAGAGATGTTAGAAAAATAACACTACCTTCTTGTAACTGGTATCCAAAAGACGCAACTCCTTGTACTGAATATGTTTCCCAGCGTGTATTGTGATCAAGCCCTTCAAGATTGACTTTATTATGAATCATATTCAACCATGAACCAGCCGTCGTAAACAGAGTATGTTTTTCTCCCAATCCTTTATAATTCCATGTTGCTAGAACTCCTAAACTAAGTGCATTCATTTGCATTGTATGATTGCGTTCATATTGATTGAGTTTAGAATCCGTACTACCATAACTTGAAAATACGTGTAGTGCTATATTGTTGTCTTCATTTATACGTATGCCTTCTGTTGATATTCCGGCAGAAACAATAAATGTCTCTTCATCTATTGTTGGGGCTGAGGGATCATAAATTGTATTTGTTACATAGTTCACATTTGCCCATACTGTTATACCGACTTCTTTGAAGAGTCGCTTATTGGTACTAATATTAGGAACAATAGAAAAAGCTTCTCCATGTTGAGCTACCATACTTTGCATAAAATGATTATTAAGCGATGTCCAGAGATGTTGTGTATAGTTACGCATATTCTCTAGTATTCCTGCATATGCGTAGTTCGAGGCACTTATACGTACAAGACGCAAATCCCATTGTGTCTGATTAGGGTTAAGGATAAGTTCATATTCATAGCCTCCTACATCGCTATGCGTGAGTGCTACACTGAGAGATGAATTCCCAAGAACAACACCCTCAATAACCGTCCCCAATGTTGCATAATAGAGTGGTTTTTCTGGGACAAAGTAAACTATACTATTAGCTCCTCCCGTTGTATTTAATATCGTCGCATCATTGAGATTAAGAACATCTGATGTGCCTTCCTCAAAATTCATATCAAGAATAAATGAACCACCTAGAGGATTGATTTCCCCTTTGATTGTTAAATTATCACCAACAACACCTTGATGTAAAAGAATATCCCCTGCTAATTTTATACTATCTATATCAAGTACTCTTCCTATAGTATCTTCCCATCGCACTGAATTTGTATCGTTAGGGGAAAGTTCTAAAGGCTCTAGTCTCACTCCTGTACCCTCTGCTATATCCAGAGTCTCTGCATATACATCACCACGCAATACACTCAGATTAGCACTCACAAAATCATCACTTTGTTCATCACGGATAAAGATAGAGCCTATTGCACTAGCAGAGTTGCCTACTGTTCCATTTATCTCTCCACCATAGAGATATAATGTTTGTGAGTTATTATTAAATAAAATATTCCCCTCCATCTGTCCACTGGCATATACATGGACTTCTTGACCACTTTTTATCGATATCGTATCTTTTTTCCATGTTGCTCCTGCATGGAGTCCTATTGTTCCATTGCCTTCAATCTCCCCACTAAATGTTAAATAGTATAATCGTAAAGTATTATCACTACTCCCCATCTTTATATCTTTATATGTTGCTGTTGCTGTATCATTATTATATGGTTTTGGCTTGCCTATAAATCCACCACGTACCTCTATGCTATTCTTCTCTCCCTCTACAGTTATTCCACCATATACTGTAGTATACTCAATTTTAACAGTATTACTCCCTGTTCCTTGTACGCTCACACCTCCATAAATAGAAGAAGATACAATATGCATACTATCATTACCTGAACCAGAAGATATACTACCTGCTATTTCTGTTCTTTGTATATCTATTGTATTTGTTCCCGTTCCAAGTGTTATATTACCATTTGATGATAGTCCAGGAACAGTTGCAAATTCACCTGTATATGTATCTATTACAATAATACCTATACTTGCATTTTCTAATGATAGTGAGTTATTACCATCACCTAAAGTAATATTACCATGTACCTTACTTCCACCATAGATTTTTAGCTCATTATTACCATTACCTAGTATAATACTTCCATATATTTTACTTGGACCATCAGAGCCTGTTCCATGACCAGACCACCCAAAACCTTCTTTAGGTGCTCCTCCAATCCATACAACATTATCTCCATTTCCTGCTTTTATATCTCCACCAGAACCAGAAGTCACTGTCTCTGTATATTTCTGTGATGTATCATTGGGATTAGTAAATTGTATTGTTGTTGTCGTTGTATCCTCTTTCCCTGTCTCTGAGGAATTAAGCATGATAGTGTTGTTACCATCACCCAGTGTTATCGCAACACTATTCGTATTCGCACCAGTAATTGTTGTTTTTTTTACTGTTATCAGTTTACCTGTAGAATCATTTGTACTCACATCTCCTTCAATCTTTATGTTATATGCTTTCAATCCATCTTTATTATCTAAACTAACTGAGCCTGATGTATCTCCAGGCTTCGCACCACTAAGCGTAATGTAGTCTGATGCTCTTGAAAGTGGTAGTGGATTGATTGCTTTTACATCTATCACAAATGGCGTCGAGGTATAATCTGGAAGAGATGCATAGTATAGTTGTGGTGTAGGATATTCACGAGGTAAGGATTGTTTATCACGCAATAATGAAGGAATCATGAATGAACTAGTACACGTATATGTAGCGTATGAAGGATGTATTTTTGCACCTGCCTCACTATTACTCATACAAAGAGAGGTTACTAATACTCCTAAAGGAAATAGCTTGTTTTTAGATATCCCGAGCCTCTGGATATATTTCATATAGACATACCTGACATATTCAATACTCTTTTTGAATCTTGAGCAATAAACATTCCATTACAGAGTACGTTATGAGGTATGAAAGAGTTACTCTCTACGCTGTATTCTCTTCTTTTATTATACAATGTTCTCTTCTCTATACAGCGTATTATTGACTATTGTGCAAAGATATTTTTTTCTTTTCTGTTACGAACAAAAGAGAAATCAATAAGCATTTTATAAATACTATCCACTGCTAAGTCCATGCGTGAAGGTCGTTTGCCAAAAAACATTCCATTTGCAGGAGTATTATAGCGAAGGTCATACTCAGTATTCATATATTCATCGTAATAACGAGAGCGTTCAAGGACTTTTTTTTCTTTCACGTCAACAAGGTAATATTCAATAACTACTTTAGGTGGAAGATACTCTTCTCGTACATACTCTCCTTCTTTCCACTCCATAATTTGTGGAATGATAAGAAGATCTAAATTCTGAGAACTCCCAAGACTACTCCAATACTCTAAAGGCGTCTCATCTGTGCCTTGTGTATGAGAAAGAGAGAGATGCTGTACTTTATATGATGTCTTTTTCTCTAACTCTTCATACAATATAGCTGATAAGTCTTTTTCCTCTTCTTTTGTTGCTTCTGTTCTATATGGAAATAACTTGCCTGCAAATAGCTCATGCAACCCTGTAGGCTGATAGAAATCAACAACACCAAGGGATAGCTCTTGATTCGTACTAGAAGATATTGAACTACACCCAAAGAACACAAAGATACTAAGAAAATAGAGTGCTATATGAGAATATTTCATTTACTCTTCCTTTTATAGAATATCACAGTAGATAGTAAGTTATAAATACTAAAACGTTCGCTCTTCTATGTTCGTACTCGAGAACGCTCTAATACAAAGACAACACAAATACTAAGTTCATATAACAAGAGCATTGGGATCGCCATCAATGTCTGTGAAAAAATATCTGGGGGAGTCAAAATAGCTGCAACAATAAACGCAAGGAGCATAAAATACTTACGAAAGTTCTTCATTCCACGTACACTAATAATACCAAGACGGCCTAAAAAGAAGGCAAATAATGGCATTTGTGCAATGAGTCCAAAAGCAAAGAGCAATTTGAGAGCAAAGCTTAAAAAGATATCTAATGAAGGCATTGCTTCTATATATGCATTAGAAAAACCAAGAAAAAATCGAAATGCAACAGGAAAAACATTATAATAGCAAAATGCTCCTCCACCTATAAAGAACAAGCTTGAACATATCCCTATACCTATTGCATAGAGTTTTTCTTCTCTATACAATCCAGGAGCAACAAAAGCCCAGACTTGATAGAAAATACAAGGACTCATAAGAAACATTCCTGCAAGAAACGCAACTTTTATATAGACAAAAAATGCTTCAGGAAGTGCTGTAAATATAAGTCTACTATTTGTTGGTAACTCTACAAGAAGAGGAGCAACAATAAAAGAAAAAATATCTTCTGCAAAAGCATAGCAGATAAGAAATCCAAGAAGAACATAACAAAATATCAGAATAATACGTTTACGCAATTCTTGTAAGTGTGCAAGTAGAGGCATTTCTTCAAGCTCTTCTTCTCTCTCTTCCTCATATTGTGTATTTTGAGGTGCAATACTCTTTTCTTCTATAGTATATTCTTCTTTCATCATACTATCCTTATGCTACAGTGTATCTACAGGCTTTTTACTATCCTCACTCTTCTCTTCACTTTGCAATGCTGATTGCTCTTCTGTTACTTCATGCTCTGGGGTATAGTTTGAACAAGGGAGATCGATTGCATCATATGCTTGCTGTTTTCTATGCAACTCCCTCTCCTCAAGAGTAGCTATCTCTATATTGAGATTACGTTGGAATTCAGAGGACATTCGTTTGAGTGCGCCAATAGTTTTCCCAATCTTGTAGGCTATTTCCGGCAATCTACGAGGACCAAGCACAACCAATGCTAGTACACATACCAATAATAATTCACTTGTTCCTATCCCAAACATAGCACCTCTCACTATACTGTTATACTATTGTATACTATATACTAAAAAAAAGAAAAAGAAAGTATAGGATTATGATAGAAGAAAACATTTAGCATCAAGAATAGAAAATTAAAATATCCTA
>CAMWXW010000021.1 GCA_947178315.1 uncultured Desulfovibrionaceae bacterium
TGATATAATATCTAAGAAAATAAGAGAGAAATCATATTGTATTGTATATAAGAGATGGTATGAAAAAATTATTTGGAACAGATGGTATTCGTGGTAAGGCCAATATTAGTCCTATGACAGCAGAGCTAGCAGTACGTATTGGTTTAGCAATAGGGGCAGTATTGCCAAGAAAGAAGCAATATCCACGTGTGTTGATAGGGAAAGATACTCGTATCTCAGGATATATCTTTGAAGCAGCTCTTACTTCTGGTCTATGTGCTATGGGTATAGATGTCTCCTATCTTGGACCGATTCCAACACCAGCAGTTGCATTTTTAACAGAGTCTATGAGAGCAGAGCTAGGTATTGTTATTTCTGCCTCACATAATCCATATATGGATAATGGAATTAAGTTTTTTACTGCTAAGGGCTTTAAGCTAGATGATGCTTTGGAAGAAGAAATAACACGTATTGTACTAGATGAAAATACTCAATGGAAGTATCCTGAACCGGATCATATTGGGAAAGCTTCTCGTATTGTTGATGCTGGTGGACGTTATATTGTTCACTTAAAAAATTCGTTTCCTAAAGAAATAAGTCTTGAAGGTGTGCGTATTGTTCTTGATTGTGCTAATGGAGCTGGATATAAATTAGCCCCTCTTCTCTTTGAAGAGCTTGGTGCAACAGTTATTCCTATTCATGTGCACCCAAATGGACTTAATATAAATGAGGGCTGTGGTTCACTCCACATGGATACAATTGCCCGTGCTGTATTAGAATATAAGGCTGATATTGGTATTGCTCTTGATGGAGATGCTGATAGAGTTCTTGTTGTTGATGAGAAAGGAACTACCCTCAATGGGGATAATATCATGGCACTATGTGCTAGCTATTTATTGGAGAAAGGAACACTCTATAAAAATACACTTGTTGCGACTGTTCAAAGTACAGTTGCTCTTGATACGTTTATGAGAGAAAGAGGTGGCTCTGTTGTCCGTACCAATGTAGGTGATAGGTATGTGATGGAAGAAATACGTACTCATGGATATACCTTTGGAGGAGAACAGTCAGGTCATATCATTTTTGCTGATTATAGTACAACAGGTGATGGTCTATTAGCAAGTTTGCAAATACTGCGTATTATGTTAGAAAAACAGAAGCCCTTATCTGAACTTGCCTCACTTTTACCCGAATCTCCTCAAGTTATGAAAAATGTAAAGGTACAGAAGAAAATTCCTTTTGATGAATTACCTCATGTCATCGAGTTAAAAAAACATATTGAGTCTCAATTAGGAGAATGTGGAAGAGTTTTATTACGCTACTCTGGAACAGAAAATCTCTGTAGAGTGATGATTGAAGGAGATGATATACATCGGATTACAGAATATGTAGAAGAACTTGCTTCTAGTATAGAAAAAGAGTTGGGCATATAGATGTCTTCGCCTATTGGTATTATCGATTCTGGTGTTGGGGGATTGACTGTACTTAAAGAAATTGTCGCTGTATTGCCTCATCAACACTACATATATTGTGCTGATACAAAGCATGTTCCTTATGGTGAAAAATCTATAAAAGAGCTTGTTGAACTTGTAAAGCATACTGTACAATATCTTGTGAACCAGAATGTCTCTCTTATTGTCATAGCATGCAATACAGTGAGTGGAGCTGTTCTTACAGAAATAGAAAAAGAGTATCCTCATATCACCTTTATACAAATGATACAACATGGATTACAAGGTGTAACAAAATATAGTCCAAACTCTGTGGGAGTACTTGCAACGCAATCTACTATACGAGAAGGAACATATATAAAACGGCTTTTAGAATATTTTCCTTATGCTTCTATACAAGCACTTCCTGCTCCTCAGCTTGTCCTGTGGGCTGAACAAGGTAATATATGTGGAGGTGATGTAGAATCATATATTCAAACGCTATATCGAGATTTTCGTGTACAGCCAGACTTACTTATTCTTGCATGCACTCATTTTCCATATTTTATGCAGATATTCTCTACCGTAGTCTCACAATATACTCATATCTACAATCCGGCTTCTTCTATAGCACAGTATATTGTGTCTCTAGTAGAACCATTAGATACAGTGCAATCAGTTGTATCTCCTCCCAATATTGATTGGTATATTACTGGAAAAAGTGATATTGTCTATACTCTTGCATCACAGCAAGGCTTACTTTAACTGCTTATTTATGTGCCTTTGCTTGTAGTCTTTTGATTCTTTCTTCTGTAGGTGGGTGTGTACTAAATAGTGAATGAAGACCTTGTGAACTAAGAGGTGATATAATAAATAAATGTGCTGTTGCATCTGTTGCTTGTAAGTGTCCTCTTTGAGCATACTCCTGAATTTTGTATAGGGCTGAAGCGAGATCGTTTGGATTACCATGAAAATCTGAACCTGTATCATCTGCAAGATATTCTCGTGAGCGAGAAATCGCAAACTGAATTAATGTCGCTGCAAGTGGTGCAAGAATTGATAGGATAAGCATATGTATTCCATTTGTATTCCCTTCGCTATCAGATGAGCGACTTCCAAATAGTGCTGTAAATTGAAGCATATTCGCAAGAGATACTATACTAGATGCTATGATAGCTGTAATAGTTTGTATGAGCGTGTCTCGATTGGCTATATGACCTAATTCATGTCCCATAACAGCACATATTTCTTCGGGTGTGAGTAATGTAAGTAATCCTTTAGTCAGAACGATAACTCCATGTTCTGGACTTCTTCCTGTTGCAAAAGCGTTAGGTATAGACTCTTCTATGAGATAAAGAGAAGGCATTGGTATATTTGCTTTGTATGCCATAGTTTGTAATGAAGTATATAAGAGAGGGGCATCTTCTTGTGTAATAGGCTGTGCATTATACATCTTAAGAATGATGCTATCTGAGTACCAATATGAGGTAAGATTTATTAGTAATGCAAGCACTGTTGCTATAATCACTCCTCCCATTCCTCCAAGAACTCCACCTATACATATGAGAATTCCTGAGAGAAGAACTAATAGGAAGAATGTTTTGAATTGAGATGTCATCTTATTCTCCTTAATGAATGATATTGATATATACTGAGTATGATATCTAAAATAGTCTTGTGCAACGTTACTATAGTAGTTTTATTATAATACATTGCGCTCTCCATTTCAATATAGAGAATCTCTATCCCTCTCTGTTTAGAGGCGTTCTTCCTTTGAATATCTTCTCTAAAGAGATTATAGCGTATGCTATCCCCTTACAATTCAAATTCTTTTTGATACATTCCCCCTTGTTGTAACAACAACGAGAGGAGGTAGAAATGGATTTTAATACGACGTTACAAGAATCAGAGAGTAATCCACGCTATGAAGAGTATAATATTTCTCTTCGAGATGATGCAGACCTCGGATTCAAACAACGCTTTATCTATCATTGCGTAGAGCATGATATCCCCGAAGAATACGCACAATTATTTGTCGATTTCTTACAAGAAGAGCAACAGAATATTTTAGATAACGCAAGTAAGATTTCTGAAAAAATATTGCGAGAACGCTGGGGGAATCGCTATAGAGCTTGTGTTAATAGAGCAAAGCAAGCGGTTATAGCATTAGATAGACAGTTAGAAGGGCGTTTAATCCCATTTTTTGAAGAGGGATATGGTAATCACCCTGTTCTAATAGAGATGTTAGCTTTTATTGGTTCAACAATGGAAGAAGATTCTATTGCAATGCCAGTTAAAGGCTTTCATGCGGATAAGGCAATGAGTACAGAAGAATTTTTAACTAAAGTAGTTTTTAAGTAGAGGGATATCAGAATGAAAACATTAAAAGATATAGCAGCACAATATGCTAAAAAACAACCACAACAAGTGGATACATTAACTGAAGAAGCTCCTATTTTAGCTCGTATTCCTTTTATAGAAGCAAGTCATGATTTATGGAATCTCTATGAGGAAGTGACTCATATAAATGGTGCTGGATTTGTTGATATGAATGCACCACTCCCTACAGTTGATGTTGGAACAACCTTACAGAAAGTAGATTTAGCAATACTTGGTGGTGAGATTGAAGTTCCTGAAGATACTGCAACTCTCTTTGGCGGTCATCAAAAGTACTTTGCGAAGATGATGCCTAAAATTTTGAGAAGAAGTGGTATGACAGCAGAACATAGAATACTCTATGACAACTTTAGAAAATATGCAATCGATGAAAAGAATCTCATCGATGCTGGAGGAGAAGGTACTGGACTTACTTCAATTCTTGCTATTCGCTTTGTGGAAGGTGAAACATCTGGATTATTTAGTCCAAAATGTTTCCAGCGAGGAGATATATTAAATACAACTGCAATCAATAACGGTGCATTGTATAAATCTACTTCAAAAGCTCATAGTAACGTCTTGGTATATGGATTACGTATGAAGGCATATCTAGGAATACAGATAGCTAATAGAAGTACTGTTGCTACA
Organism: uncultured Desulfovibrionaceae bacterium; assembly: GCA_947178315.1. Lineage (GTDB taxonomy): Bacteria > Desulfobacterota > Desulfovibrionia > Desulfovibrionales > Desulfovibrionaceae > CAMWXW01. The sequence goes on from CAMWXW010000021.1 coordinate 4,434, forward strand.
ATAGTAAATATAGCTAAAGATACTATTCCTACACCTACTATGATTGATGATCTTCTTGCCAATGTCCGTGCACAATCATCTAACACTATCTTATGTATGCACGAGAAGATGAGAACTGCATTGCTACGACATAAAGCAGATTCTATGTATATCAGTGCTGAAAATACAGATCTCAATAGATATATAACTCATTGGAATGGCATTCCTGTGATAACATCATATACATTTAGTTTAGATGAAGAACAAGTGATAGCATAAATATAACTATATTATATAAAGGAACATGGTATGTATAAACACACACTTACTATAGCTGATCAATATCTAGCAAAAGAGCAAGAGCTCCCTAAAAATAAGACTGTAGAAGGAAATGGAACTCCTCTCCACCTTGGAGGAGGAATTGGTGGAATGGTAGAACTTGTTATGGTTGCAACAAAAGAGTGTACTCTACCTGCATCTGCTTCCATCACATTAGAGTTACTCGAATCAGAAGAGGTAGATGGAACTTATACAAAAGCTCCAATTACAAGCACAATCCATTCAACACAACTAAAGAAATGGAATAAAGGCGATTGCATTATGAGATTACCTCTTTCTTCATATGCCAAGCCTTTTATTAAAGCTTCTATCTCTACTACAAATGCAAATGTACAAGGCACTGTCTCTGTCATTCCATCGTATCTCCCAAGATAATCGTATTCTATAAATATTGATATGGTATGGAAGTATCTATATGCTCTACTGTATATATCTACTTCTCTATGCCATATCAATCCTCTATTTTTATTAACAGAAAGGGGCTATAATGAAAAATGAAATAGCAATATGCAACAGAGCATTAGCTTATTTAGGACTTGCTTCTATATCTTCTTTTGAACAACACTCACGTGAAGCAGAATTGTTACAAGGAATATATCCTACCTTACGAGATGAACTTTTAGAATCATTTGACTTTTCCTTTGCTACAAAAATAGAGAGGTTAGCACATTTAGAAAATAAAGCTATTACTGATAAACATTATGTATATCAACTCCCTATGTATTGCTTACGGGTGAGGGAAGTCTTTACTCAAGAAGAATATCTCTTTGCTAATGCACGTACTATTTGGTCTGTGAGTCCTGAACTCATTGTTGAAATGACTGTACAGATCAGTGATATGTCTGTTTGTTCTTCTCTCTTCATAGAAGCTCTTGCGTGTCGAATTGCAAGTGCGACAGCTGTACCTCTTACTGGAAATACGACGCTCAGTACAGAGTATTATAAACGATATCTTATTACCTTTGAGGAAGCTCAACGTATCGATCAAATCCCTAAAGAAGATATAGCTGTGGAACGAGATTGGATTCTTGCACGAAAAATCTAGGGTAGTATCTCCTATGGATAGAAAGAATACTGTATACACTGCAGAGGAAGAAATGTAGAATCTTCTTCTGTAGAGACTTATTTCTATATATCGAGATTTTTTTGTTTATTGATATATTTTCTTGCTTCTCGAATACTGAGTGAATGTAATTTCTCACTATATTGTGTCAGAAAGGAATCTACCCATATTGGATTGTGTTTTGAATATTCTCTTAAAGCCCAACCGATTGCTTTATTGATAAAGAATTCTTGACTTGCCTGATTTGCTATAATACTCTGTGTAAGAATCTCTGTATTTGTCTGTTCTTTATATTGTAATTGATAGATGATACTTACCCTACGTATCCATAGGTTAGTATGAGGTATGTAGTGTTGAATAATGTATTCCTCTAATGAAGGATACCATTGTACAAGGCGACCAATGAGGGGAGCTAGTATATCAACACTATCCCACCATGATTTCCACACAATATATTTTTCTAGCAATGAGAATTCTTCTAGTCGTATTTTCTGAATCGAATCTCTAAGATAATCTATAGCTACATATTGGAATTCACGCTCATCACATGTATACAATATATCTATAGAATTCCAATCAAGAAATTTGTGTACACGTTGTATGCGAAGAAATTCACGCTGGAGGATTTTTCTTTGAGGAGCTTGTATTCCTAAAAATGGAAAATTCCCTCTCATATATTGAGTCATAGAATGAGCATATTCACTGTTTCTTGATGCATACAATGTGTCGATAAGGGTATTCAGTGCTGTAGACATAAATGAGTACTCTATGATGATATCTTATTCAGTGCTATCTTAGTACGATGTATATCTAGTACCAATAATTATACTATGCTTACCTCGAAATAAAGGACTTTGCCAGCAAGAGGGTGATTTTCATCTATAGTGATATCATGCTCCGTGATATCAGTGATAATTGCCTCTATAGGTTCATCATCATCATTTACTTCTTGTGTGAGTATCATTCCAACACGTAAATGTTCAATGTCATTAAATAATTCTTTATTGAGTACATGGACGAGATCTTCATCTCTCTCTCCATATCCATCTTGAGGCTTAATAGTTATTGTAAATGTATCACCGTGATTTTTTCCTATAAGAGCCTCTTCAAATATAGGCAGACACTCTTGACTACCGATAACAACCTCTAAAGGATTATCAATGCTACATGTATCAAAGATAGTGCCATCTTCTAACGTACCTGTATATGTTACACGGATAGTATCACCTTGCTTAAAACTCATTTTTTCCCCTATTGTATTGTTATAGTAAAGTATAAGTCTTGACCAGCAAGAGGGTGGTTGCCATCAATAGTGACTGTTGTATCAGTACACTCTAAAACATATACTGATATAGGACCATCTTCTGTTTCAATGCCAAGAACAGAACCTTCCTGTATATCTTCGATATCAAAGAGAGAACGCTCTAGTGGTACTACAAGACTCTCATCTCGTTCTCCATAGGCTTCTTGAGCTGGTATCATAATCTCTATGGTGTCGCCTTTACTCTTTCCTATTACACACTCTTCAAATTTGGGTAATAGTTTACCTTCTCCTATGATAAATTGGAGAGGGTCTCTATCGTGAGAAGAGTCGAAAATAGTACCATCATTGAGTTTGCCTTCATAATGAACAGATACAGAATCACCTTTTTGTAATGCCATTTGTCCTCCATAGGGTAGTATCATAGTATGCTAGACATGTGATATATTATGTCATGTAGCGTAGCAATATATCATATTGAGATACTCTAGTACATAGATAGAAAGCAAAAATATCAGACATCTCTCTTTTTCTTTTCTAAAATACTACCTTCTATACTAAAAATTATTTTGAGTATCTTGCAATACGAGGCTCTTGTCCAAATGCTCTCTTTACTTTACTATAAAAATTCTCTCTACTAGAATGAGAGGTTATACTATGATATTCTCTTGTATTGAATTAAAGGTAGTGTAGAAAAGAGTATTTTTACTTGTCTTATGATGATATATAACATATACTCAAAAGATAAGGATTTTCAATGAATAAAGAAAATATCAATACAGACTATTTATCTATTTGGAAACTGGTATGGCCACAGGCATTGACTCTGATAGCGACGTTAGCTATCTCACTCATAGATACATGGGTTGCTTCTAAAATCAATCCACAAGTACTAGCTAGCTTTGGTATACTTAACCAGAGTCTTATGTTTCTTTCGATTATAGGACAAGGTGTTGTAGGAGCAACTCTTTCTCTTGTCGGACAAGCAATAGGAGCAGGAAAAAAACTGAGAGCAAAATATATAAGTGTTCTCATGACGATTCTTGCTTGTATCATGGGGATTATTGTTGCTTTAGGAGCATATGTAGTACGTGTTCCATTTTTACTTTTTTTCAAGACACCGATAGAAATGTTATCAGATGTAACATTATGGCTTGTTATTTATCTTGCGACTATTCCTTTACAGTATATCTTTTTAACAACAAATGCTGTCTTGCGATCTATAAAGAGAGTTAAAACAATTCTTGTTGTAGCTATCCTTACAGCTATTCTTAATACTGTATTGAGTATTGGGCTTACCTTTGGATATTGTGGATTGCCTCTTATGGGTGCAACAGGAATAGCGGTCGCAACACTTATTACTCTTGTCATTATCAATATAGTCAATGCTGTCATCTTATATAAAGAGAATTTTATTCGATTACTTTATCTTCCAACATTGCG
>CAMWXW010000022.1 GCA_947178315.1 uncultured Desulfovibrionaceae bacterium
CATACGATATAATTTTATTGCTTTTTATATATCATGCGTTCTCCCTCTGAATAGGGAATAAAGCCAGCAGTTGTATTCCGTATATTTTCTGAATGACCTACAAAGAAAAGACCTCCACTCACTAGTTTATTGTAAAATGAGTGTACTATAGTATTCATTAAATCTTCTTTGAAGTAGATGAGTACATTTCTACAAAATATCATATCACATGTAGGTAGCTTACGTATCGCAAAGGCATCTTTGAGATTTAGTACAGAGAATTCTACAAGAGAACGTATTGGTGGAATAATACTACATACAGAACCTTGTATGGTAAAATATTGTCTATATATTGCAGGCATATTTCGTATTGCGTAATCCGAGTAAATACCTTGCTGTGCTTTTTCTATTACATGTGAAGAGATATCTGTTCCGAGAATTTGAATCTTCCAAGAGCTATATTTTGTATGAAGAATAGTATACATAGACATAGCTATACTATATGTCTCTTCTCCTGTTGAACACCCAGCTGACCATACAGTGATAGTTTTATCACTCCGTGATTGTATAGATGACATATATTCTAATAGGATGTTATTTTCAAATTGATTCATCTGTGTTTGGTGTCTAAAAAAGCTTGTTTCATGTGTACTCACAAGATCTTTGAATTCATCTAATAGACCTTGCTTGCTTGAGAATTGTGTCTTTTCAAGAAGAGAAAGGTATTCAGAGAATGTTGCTATATTATTGCGTCGCAACACTGGGCGTAGCCTATCTTCAAGAAGATATTTACGGGTTGGTGGTATATAAATACCAGTGGTTTCTTCTATAAATGATTGGAGTGCATGGAATAGGGTATCATCAATATATTCTTTAGTTTGCATAGTTTTTCTCTTCTTAGATTATTTAGAAAATGCTTCTATTTTAGTAGGTATTGCATCAAGTGTGATTTCTGTTGCTAGATTGGCTTGTAATACGGCTTTTGGCATTCCGAAAACAACGGAACTCTGCTCATCTTGTGCATAGATAGGAACTCCATATTTAGCTAGTTCTTTACAACCATGCAATCCATCATGACCCATTCCTGTTAATATAATAGCCATTGTTTTGCGAGCAAGCTCTGGGTGCGTTGATACAGAAGAGAATAGGCAATCTACACTTGGCTTATATGGATATTTTCCACTATCTTCAGAAACACGGAATATATACCCTGTATTGTGTTTTTCAATAGTTGTTTGATATCCACCACAACATATATAAATAGTCTTTGTCTGTATCATATCACCATCGTGTATGAGTGCTACAGGAAGTGGGCAGAGTTTTTGGAGTCGCTCTACAAATGATGCACTGAATCCTTGTGGCATATGCAGAGCAATAATAAGTGTCCCAGTAAATTTTTCTGTTAGGGAAGATAGTATATGCTGTAATACAAGAGGACCACCTGTTGATGCACCAATAAGAACAAGGTTTTTTAGTTCTATATTGTGTTCTTTTGCTATACTCTTTTTTGGGGTATTTGTTGATACCTGTTTTTTCTTTGCGTAGAGTGCATAGTTACGCTTATCTCCAAAATAGAGTATTCGAGCAATAAGTTCTGTTTCTATGTAGCTAAGAAATACTGTATGTGAGTTGATTTTAGGGATACAATCAACTGCTCCTATTGTAAGAGCTTGTATACTTTCGGTTGTTCCTTTACCAGTATGTGCGCTGAGCATGATTACTGGACGAGGATAGCATTCCATTATCTTTTGTAAGGTTTCTAGACCATTCATGTGAGGCATATCAATATCAAGGGTAACGACATCTGGATTTTCAACTTCTATCTTCTCTAGTGCCTCTATACCATTGCTCGCAGTTATAACTTCTATTTCTGGGTGTTTTGTTATAATGCCAACTATAATCTTTCGAACCACTGTAGAATCATCTACAACAAGAACTTTTATCATTATTTTCTCCAAGTTCAATAGTCTGGTATGCTTTTTAGGCTATCTCCATAGAATATGTGTGATGAGGAAGCTCTCTTTAGATACGATTCCTATGGTATGTTTCTTTAGTGTTCTGTGAATGTGTAACGTACATCTTGTAAAAATAAATAGGGGAATATCAGCAATTCTTTGAAAATCTCGATAAAAAGTGTTTTACATTCTCTATGACATACAGTATAAAGGACTACGTATTGAGCTTCTACCAATCTTCTTGTGAGATGAAACCAAATGCTACAGATAGGTATGTACAGAAGAGGGAGTATCTTGTATTATCAGGGTATATTCATGGTAGAATCGAGTGTCTATTGGTATGTAGTGTTTACTATGGCTCATTTCAGTGGTTGATAATATATCTGTAGCGTTAGAAAAGAAGAGTAAAGTGTAGAGACGTATGTGTAAAAACAATATTATGTTACAAGATATCGTTGTCCTTGTTAGTCCTAAGAATAAGCGTTATGTAAAGAAAATTGTTCCCCAAATTCAAATACATACAGCTGATGGAACATTTAGTGAGGATATTCTTTGTAATGCAAGGTATGGTTCGATTATTTCCTCTCCAAAAGGAGTGCCTTATATGATACAAAAGGCCTCTTTATATGATATTTTACTTGCATTGAAACGAAAAACACAAATCATCTATCCTAAAGATATAGCATATATTTGCTTACGGCTCGGTATAGGAAAAGATACTACAGTTATTGAAGCAGGCTCAGGCTCTGGTGGACTAACTACAGCATTTTCATATCTTACAAGTGGGAAAGGACATGTTTATACATATGAAATGAGAGAAGAGTTTTATGAACTCACAAAGCGTAATTTAGCATGGGCTAATGTTGGAGAAAATGTCACTCAATATCACAGAGATATACAAGAAGGTTTTGAACAAACAGATGCAGATGCTCTTTTTTTAGATGTTCGAGAGCCTTGGCTGTATCTTGAACAAGTCTTAAAGGCTGTACGTCCAAGTGCGATGTGTGCCTTTTTATTGCCTACAACAAATCAGGTTTCAACTCTATTAACATATATGGAACGATATTCATTTATCGATATTGAAGTTGAAGAGGTGCTTATACGTAAATGGAAAGCTATTCCTGATAGATTACGTCCGTATGATAGAATGGTTGCGCATACCTCATTTTTAGTCTTTGCTCGGCATCAGCACGGAAAAGAAGAGTGGGAGAAAGCACAGTCAAGAGGAACTCGTGAACATAAACAGTATCTTGCAAAGCTCGCTCGGCTTGAAGAAAGAGAAGAGTAAGTTTATATAGAAGCTCTATTTCATATTTTATATCATCAATATGCTATTTACTGTTAATCTATTGATATATCTATATATTCTATGTTACAGTCATATCATATTATATATTGTATTTATATAGTCTGATATTATTTTATTGGTTGTATTTGTAAAGATTTTTATATTGTATTCGATAGAGTAGCTAAAAGGTTGTATTGTCTAAGAAGAGTATACAGCCTGTAGAACTACTGTATATGTAGCTATAGGAGTATAGGTGTGTCTTATAATCTAGAAAACAAAGATGAAAAAGAGAGAAATGATATAGTCTTTCCTCACTTGCCTCACTCTATTATTGAAAGGCACAGCATAGCACAAGGAATGAATCTCTCACTTTCCTCTAATAAAAGCTCTGGAATGGGAGAAAATATACCAGTTTCTCCTTATATCGAATTCATGTATATGGCATGTAATCCTTGGAAATTTGCGAATATCACAGCACAAGGCAAAGCAGAGAGCTTGATGAGGCTAAAGCAGATATATAAGGAATATGCAAGTTATTTTACAGATGAAGAGAAACTCGTAGACGCCTTGGTTCATTTGTTACAAAGAACGCTTGATACATTTACTCGAAGAGAACGAATCCATATAATTGAACGTCTGATTGTAACAGGACTTCTTACACAATGCTTTGGAGATCATAGTTTTACTGTTGTACAGACTGAGAATCTTTCTTTTCATATCTACTATATGGGAAAGGAGACGTATTCTCTGACAACTCAAGAACAAAAAGAGCTTATTGCTTCTATGTTCTCTGCATTAGCAATCAATTCTGTTTCAGAGATAACAAAAGCTGTAATAACACTTGGTAAACAAGAGCATATTGAACATACTATGTTTAGTAAGCTTATAGAACAAGAATATACTACTCTTCCGGACGATATAAAGGAATCACTACAATTTGGTGTTATCAGTAAAGATATCACAGAACTTTCTGTAAGTTTGCTTTCTCTCATTGACTTGCTTGATGGTATTGATAGCATTCTTGTTGAACGTATGTACTATGTACTTTCTTCTGTCCGTATGCTTGTTCTTGAAAAGCTCAATCTCACTGAAGAGATAGTCCAGCCTATGACTTCGATTTTAGATATTCCTTGGAATATCATTATAGAGCTTGGTGAAAGTGGAATATTGATTACACAATATGTATTTGGGGCAACTGTCTTACGTATTGTCTCTGTCATAGCAGAATTAAAGAAGTCTATTTTTGAGGAGAAGAGTATTCTATGGATATTGAGTTCTGTGGAACTCTTTATTGATGCTGGCAAAATAGAATATGAATCGGGGATAGAACACTTTTTATATAATGTTCTAAAAACACTTCCTTTCTCTACAATAGAGACAGCCTGGAGACGACTTGAAGAGGAAGATTGTAGAGAATTTATAGCGAGCTTTGCTTTTGCACATAACCATACTAATAATGAAGTGTGTCATCGAATCTATTTCTTTTTATCCTATTTATTACACTCTCTTTCTCATATCGTAAGCGAAGAATATAGTGATGAGATAACATATAATGCTTTATGGGATATCAGAGAAGAGTGTCTTAGTATTCTTGCACAGTATGGTGTCCATGTAGAAGAAGTCTATTTACTCCATCGATTGCGTGAAGTCACACAGCTACTTGCAAGTCAAGAGAATTTTGATGTTATTCTTGAACCTTTCTTTGATGCAATCACTGCCTTTGGAGAGCAGTATTATAAAGGTGTCAAGGAAGTTGGTATTGATATTCATGATGCAAGACAACAATCAAATTGGTGTCGTTCTCTTTTGCATCGTGTACTTCATATCTACGGGGATTTATCTAAAAATAATATTATTGTAAAGCTTACCAGTTCTTCTTTTCTCGATTTTAAGAAAAATCATAGGTTTATGTCTTCATATCAAGAAGGAAGCTCATGGTATGGTTCGTGGCTCTTAATGGAGATATTAGAAGAGTATGTTACTGGCGTTACTTCAAACGAAATGGCAGAGCAGGAAGATACACTTATTCGTGTTCCTAATAACTCTTCTATTTTTTCAAGAAGAGTGCGTAGAACGTTGCAGAGTGAGTATCGTGACATACCAAGTATTAAAGAGGAATCCTTTTTACAGTTGGCAGAAAAATGTACACAGAGTCCAGAAGGGATTCATGTTGTTCGTAAAAATCTTACAGAGATGAATGTTTCTCAAGATATTCTTGTTGGGACGTATTTACGAATTGCTGTTCAAAATAAACTCATCTCTCCTGAAGAATCGCTTGAAATATATAATAATCTACACTCAACAGAAGGTATTGATGTTCCACTCTTTAAGGTAAACTTATCGAATGCTTTGCAGTTAAAAGGACATTTACATGAGATACGAATGGCATCTACAGCTTCTATGTTTGGTTTTGATGTCTATGCTATGAATAGAGTGTATCGTGCAGATATGCAAAAAATACAATATGAAGTCGATATCCTAATGAAAAAGCACGGAAAGACGATAGGAGTAGAAGTAAAGGATTTATCTGATACAAAAGGCACCAATTTCAAAGATGTTATAGATGCTGTTGAAAAAATGGGAGCATTTAAAAAATACCAAGGTGATTCCAATACATTAGCAATCTTAACACAAACAGGTCGGCCTCCAAGCCCCGATAAACTTATGTATCTCAATGATACTGCACAAGCTGTTGGTGTTACAGTGCTTTATGGTGGAATACGAAAGCAACTTTTACAGATAGATAAGATTGCTAGAGGGACATTGGTATAGATTACTTGTAGTGGAGTAGACATGAATAGTATACATAATCTTTCCTTAGATACCGGTTCGAATGAACTTGAAGTAATAGAGTTCTATATTGAAGAAGAGCAAGATGATGGAAGTATATATCGTGGATATTATGGGATTAATGTTGCAAAAGTATTAGAAATTATTCAAATGCCTCAGCTCACCAAAATACCGAGTAGGAAAAAAAGCCCGACACTTGGGACGTTTAATTTGCGAGGTAGAATTATTCCTTTAATCGATCTCTCAACATGGCTTAATAAAAAAATGATTCCCAGTGAAGATCCACGTGTCATTGTTTGTGAATTTAGTGGAATGATTACAGCATTTTTAGTAACAGGTGTTGAGCGTATTTATAGAATTAGTTGGGAAGATGTTGAAGCACCAACAGAAGAGCTTATTTCATTTAGTTCTGGTTCTGTCATTGGAGTTATTCGTATAGAAGAACGTATTCTCTTTTTACTTGATATGGAATATATGCTTCAGGAAATAATGTCTGTAGAGTATAAAAAAGAAAATGTTGAAGATGTCTTTAAGGATTCTTCTCTCTATGCTGATGGTCATAGAATTGTTCTATTTGTTGATGATTCAGCTTCAATACGTAAAGTGGTAAGTGAAGTACTTATTAAGCTTCATTATACTGTACTCACTGCATTTGATGGAAAAGAGGCGTGGAAGATACTCGTGCAATTAAAACAAAAAGCTGAACAAGAAGGGAAACCATTAAATACATTTTTAGATTGTATTGTCACAGATATAGAGATGCCAGAAATGGACGGTCATACACTTACAAAACGTATAAAAGAAGACAGTGTGATGCGTACTCTTCCTGTGATACTCTATTCTTCTATCATTACAAGCTCAAGTCAACATAAAGGAGAGCGAGTAGGAGCAGATTATCAGATAAATAAAACGAATGTAGAAACATTAGCTCGACAAATAAAAACAGCAATAGCTTCTTCTACGTCTCCTAACAAGTAGACTACGGGGAATTGCTTGATATATGTTAGAGTGTATTTGTTGGTTGTATTACCTCTATAACATTTATCATTTCTAAGATAGTGAGTGCAGCTTCTGCACCTTTATTGCCTGCTTTTGTACCAGCTCGCTCAATTGCTTGCTCAATAGTATCTGTAGTCAGGACACCAAAACTTATGGGAAGTCCATATTGCAGACTTATATGGGCAAGCCCTTTTGTCGTTTCATTCGCTACATAATCAAAATGAGGGGTTGCACCACGTATAACTGCACCAAGAGCTATAATGCCATGAACATTGTTTTTTTCTGCAATTTTTTTACATAGGAGAGGGAGTTCAAAAGCTCCTGGAACACGATACAGAGTAATAGATTCCATAGATGCTCCATGACGTGTTAGTGTATCAACAGCTCCTTCTATGAGTCGTGAAACTATGAAGTCATTAAATCGAGATGCAACAATGGCAAATGTATGGTATCCAGCAAGTAGATCCCCTTCTATACAACGTAATTCGTTCATATCTCTATTTCCTTTTTCTATCTATCGTACTTCTTATATGAATATACAATCAATCCCTACATTATCACAATATACATAAAAAGCAAAGAGGACAACTATATAGGGTATTCTCTAGGTTGTTATATAATATACGTTCCCCGATTAAAGCGATATCGTTCTTGTAGGACAAGGATATCAAGTGAGGTAAGTATATTATAGAGTGGATCGCTTTCTTGTATTGTGTATGTTGAATGAAAATCTTCTAGTTCCTGTTCAACTCTCTTAAGGCTATTATGTAACTCTGGGAGAGATTTTGGTTCTTGCATATTTGTGAGTTCTGATATGTATTCTTGCATAATATCGAGAATGATTTCCATAGCATCAAGAGGAGTATGAGCTTGTTCATTTGTTGGGAATTCTACACTAGTGACAAATGCAGATTGCATAAGTGGAGAGATATTCTCTTTTTGCTCTGGGGATAGTGGTACTACGCTATTTTCCTTAAGAACAGAAGCAAACGTATTCTGTTCTTTAGCATTTCGCTGTGTTGTTATTTGTGATGTGGAAGTTGCAGACTGTATAGAAGGTATATTCATACATTCCTCCATATAAAAAGTGATATTTACTATTAGGATATCAAAATATAGTATATATTACAAGAAAATCTATATACTCTATATTAAATATATAGTTTTGTATAGGATATATTTTCCTGTGATATAGATATCTATATCAAATTCTATGGACTTTTTTTCTTCTTGAGTCTCACTATACATATTTACTGTGGAAGATTATATAACTTTACTATACCATTGCGAGAGTTTTCTATTACGCATAGTGTACTAGTGTCCTACTGAAAGAGTTTACATAAAGATGAGTACTCTTGTGTCA
>CAMWXW010000023.1 GCA_947178315.1 uncultured Desulfovibrionaceae bacterium
CCTTAAATAGGTTATAGCTTCTTTATTTAATAAAGAGCATGGAGATGATCAACTTCTATGTCTATGGAGTTCATCTTAATGGATAAGTAGATAAAGTATCTTGTCTACATTTATTCTGTAGCGCTTCTCTTTCGTAATGAGTGAGAGCGCTTTTATTATATCTGTTACATTCCTCTTAAATTAAAATATATTTATTTCTCTAGTTCAATATTAGTACGCTGTATCCCTATGATTCCATTGACTATATTTGTGCATCGTTCAAAGCCAAGCTGTTGCATAGTATGGATTGCTTGTGCACTACGCATACCAGAACGACAATAGACATAATAGTGTTTATTTTTATCAAGAGGTTCAAGATTGCTTTCAAAGGAATCATCAAGATAGTCTATATGGATTGCTCCTTTTACGTGTCCTGCATTCCATTCTTCTTGTGTTCGAACATCTAGTATTATTGCATCGTCTGATAATTGCATATTTGCAAATTCATCTGCTGTGAGTAGTGCATCTGTGGTATTCATATATACTCCTTATTTATATGTTAGTATTATTTTCTTATTTCTCTTTTATTTGTTTGAAAAGCTGTTCATTTTCTACATATATATGCTCTTCAGTAAGCTCTATAAGCTGTGTAAGTTTAGTAAGAGTATCACATACATTCTCTACAGGCATATTCTGTAAGAGTGAAATGTAGTGAAGAAGTGGCGTGATATGAGATGAATGCTCATCGTGTTCTTCTTCCATTCTTGCTATTGGGCGTAGGAGGACTTGTTTATAGGTTAAGTCTGTTGTTGTTTCAATACGTTGTATCAGTGGAAAAAGTATTGTTTCTTCTTTTTGGAGATGTGATTCCATTGACTGTGAAAATACATCTACACATTTGTGTAACTCTTTGAGTTCTTGTATCTCTGGATTTTCCTTTATAAGAGTCTCTAAAGATGCAAGACTTTCTTGAAATAAAGCACGAGTTGGTGTATGAAAATGATCGATAATATTTTGTGTATATTCAGTATAGTTCTGTATATTCTTAGGGAATGATGTCTTCATAGTATACCCTCTAATATGTGACGTATTCGGTGTATCTTAGGGTAGATAGATACAAAAAGGAGCTATCTCGAATCCCTAAATGTATTCATTATATCCATTTCTTAGGGATAGTCAATTGCTATTCTTGAGAGTATGCTACTCACTCTCTATGGAAATATGAGCAGTATAGGATACAAGAACAATGATATAGAAGGGGAGAGCTTTATAGAGAAGATATATTTATAGCATCATCTTCTCTATCTTTATGCAAAGTGCTATGAAACAAGCCATGGGTGTATTGAATGGAGTTCTTCTATCTCTTGCATATAGTCTTCATGCAAGGCGTGAGGAAGTTCTTCTATACTGCTAAACCAAAGAGGGAGTTTATTAGGGACATCGGCATCACAACCTTGCCATATTCCTCTTTCTTCAAATGTATCAGGAAGTAGGCGAGTTAATTTATTTTTATCTCCGGCCCATGTTGGAGCAACAAGTGTCTTTTCGGGATCGGCTATGATACGTTGTAGTATGATATGAGATGGTATAGAAGGAATTGCTCGACACATGAGCTCTATATACTCTTCTTGCGTGAGTGGGGTATAGTCGCCTCGTTTATATTCTTGCTCTAAGACAGTTCCTGAATTGACAAATGTATTGTGTATCTTGAGTGCATGGATTGGAAGAGATAGAACAGTATGGAGGGTAGAAAGAAAGTCTTCTGCCGATTCTCCAGGAAGTCCTGCCATGAGGTGAAGACAAATAAATATACCCTGTTCACTTGCTTTTCTAACTATATCTGGGACTATGTCAAAAAGATGACCTCGATTGATACGTTCTAACGTCCTTGTATGTATGGATTGAACACCAATCTCAAGCCATACTTCTGGTAAGTCGATGTCTGCAAGGATAGCTATTTTTTCGTCATCAAGACAATCGGCACGTGTTCCTATTGCTATTCCTAATAAATTAGGAATTTCATTGCATTCTTTTAAAATTTGTTGTAATCTCTCTGGAGAACAGTGTGTGTTAGAAAAAGATTGTAAATATGCTATATTTTTCATATCTGCTCTATTATAATGCTGTTGCCAGTGATGTGCTTGTTCTCGTAAGCTTGGCATTATTTTTGCGAGTCCAGTGCCAGAGCCTTTTGCATTACAGAAGGTACAGCCATACGTTGCTACTGTTCCATCTCTATTGGGACATGTTGCATTAGCATCAAGTGGTAGTTTTTGTATACGGCATTTATATTTTCTTCTGAAATATGCATAGAGAGAGTGTATTCTATTCATGATATGCTCCTTTAACAAGCTATTCATATCATACTTTTTGAGAGAGGCAAACAAATAATGAGGTTGATTAATTCTTTGCTTGGAATGTTTTCTAATGATCTCGCCATAGATTTAGGGACTGCAAATACATGTGTCTATGTCAAAGGACACGGTATTGTCTTGCGTGAGCCTTCTGTTGTTGCCGTAAAAAAAGATAGTCGTGGTAACAATGTTGTCTTAGCAGTTGGGCATGACGCAAAACGAATGCTCGGACGTACTCCTGGGAATATCCAAGCAATCCGTCCTATGAAAGATGGTGTTATTGCTGATTTTGAAGTCACCGAAGCTATGTTGAGATATTTTATTGCCAAAGTAAATCAATCAAAGCGACTTGTGCGACCTCGAATTATGATATGTGTACCTACAGGTATTACTCAGGTTGAAAAACGGGCTGTACGAGAATCTGCACAGAGTGCAGGCGCTCGGGAAGTATTTTTAATCGAAGAGCCAATGGCTGCAGCGATAGGGGCGGATCTTCCAATTCAAGAGCCAGCAGCAAATATGGTAGTAGATATCGGTGGTGGGACAACAGAAGTTGCTGTTATATCTCTTTCTGGTATTGTGTATTCCAAGTCTGTACGAGTTGGTGGAGATAAAATGGACGAAGCTATCTTGCAACACGTACGAAAGCGTTATAATATGCTGATTGGAGAAGCAACAGCAGAAGATATAAAAATCAAAATAGCCTCTGCTCATCCTCAAGCAGAAAAAGGTGAAATGGAAGTTAAAGGAAGAGATCTCTTAACTGGTATTCCTCAAAATATCCTTATAACATCTGCAGAAATTAGAAAAGCAATCTCTGAACAGGTTGATAACATAGTTCAAGCAATACGGATTGCTCTTGAACAAATGCCACCAGAGCTTGCAGCAGATATTGTTGATAGAGGAATTATTCTTACAGGAGGAGGCGCTCTTCTTAATGGATTAGATAAATTATTGCGAGAAGAAACATCTCTTCCAATAACAGTCATTGAGGACGCACTATCTACCGTTGTTCTTGGCACAGGAAAAGCATTAGATAGTTTAGATTTATTGAGAGAGGTATCCATAGATTAACGCGAAGAAACGATATTTTTTTGTTGCAATAGTACTTGCTATTTTTACACTCTACTTAGCTCTATACACTTGGAATAGTAGGCAAGGCGTTATAGATAGACTCGTTGCAAGCACAGGATTAGAGGTTGTAGGTGCTGTATTGCTTCCCGGTATATGGATAGAAGATACACTCAATACGTTTTGGAAACGATATATCTATCTTGTCCATACCGAAGAAGAAAATGGTATGCTTAAAAAGAGACTCGCTTTTTTAGAAGAAGAGCTTGCACAACGAAAAGAAGCTGTTGAGCAGAATAAAAGATTGCGTTCTTTATTGCAATTAGAAATGCCTCAATATACCAAGATATTTGCAGAAGTATGTGCTATACGTTTTGGTCCTCTTGCTATTGCAGATACTCTGCTTATCAATAAGGGTAGTTCCGATGCTATAGAAATGTACTCACCTGTGCTTGTCTCTACAGGTTTGGTCGGAAGAGTTATTCGACTTGCTCATACCAAAGCTATTGTATTACCTATAACAGCTCCGGATAGTAAACTCGCTGTCATTACAAGTGAGGGTAGAGTATCTGGTATTATTGTCGGCAATGGTGGAGATAAAGATTTAGAGATGCTCTATGTTCCTCGTAGTGTATCTATTTCTGTTGGTGAGGAAATTGTCACTTCAGGTGTCGATGGTGTGTTTCCCAAGGGAATACCTGTTGGTGTCGTCAGCTCTGTGGAGGAAGAAGATCTTTTTCATATAATACGAGTACGACCTTTTATTGATATTCGTTCATTGGAAGAAGTCATTGTTCTTAATATACCACAAAGTGAAATCTCATTACT
The DNA here is from genome assembly GCA_947178315.1 of uncultured Desulfovibrionaceae bacterium. Lineage (GTDB taxonomy): Bacteria > Desulfobacterota > Desulfovibrionia > Desulfovibrionales > Desulfovibrionaceae > CAMWXW01. The sequence goes on from CAMWXW010000023.1 coordinate 4,233, forward strand.
TGGGGTTACTAAGGACGTATTATAGATGAAAAAAAAGCAACAAAAGATGAAGCAACCACAAGCAATGTCGCTCTTGATTCAGGTTGTATACTGGTGTTTTTTTATTATCGTAGCCCTCTTTTTCCAATTTTTTATTCCTGGTGTTGATATCATGCTTGCTGGGCTTTTGATTATTATTCCTGAGCGTAAGATATTACAGACGATACTTCTTTTCTGTATTTTTATTATTCTACAGGAAGCAACAGGAATATTGACATTTGGATTGCTTTTATTAGAGTATAGTGTATTGATACTTTCTTTTTTCATTGGCAGAACGATATTTGCAGTTGGGACGTTTTCTTTTGTATTTTTGCTCTCTCTGTTTATTTCATTTGTCTATTTTGTTCTTATTCAAATATTCGGAGCGCTTCAAGGAATATATGTAAGCCCGACTTCAGCTATGTATGATAGTATACTTCAGGCTCTACTTGTGCCTCTTGTTTGGTATCCAATGCAACATCTCTATGGGAGGTATGTGAGACGTGGAAATACAATTTGAAGGCGATGGATTCCAACCTCCAAAACATGGTCTTCTTATCTTACAGATTTTAATAGGCTTTTATGTTTTTGTTTTTCTTGTTCGTATATGGTATTTACAGATATTACAGGCAGATAAGTATAGTAAACTCGCTCAAGACAATAGATATAGAGAGGTTTCTCTTTATGCGTCACGGGGCTTTATCTTCGATAAGAAAGGAGTCTTACTCGCCCGTAATGAAGTTGCGTATGCACTTGCTTTTGTACGTGAAGATTCCCGTAATATCCCACAGACACTCGCAAAAATAAGTGAGTGGACAGATATTCCGATTGAAGAATTAGAGGTTAAGTATAAGCGTGCTATTTATAAATCAAAGCCGTTTCAGCCTGTTATTCTTGTCGCTGATATTCCTTTCCATCAAGTTGCTCGTATTGAGGCTATGTCTCATGAATATCCCGGTATTCGTATTATGACACGTCCACGTCGCTATTATCCAGTCAATACAATATACTCACATATTTTAGGCTATGTTGCTGAGGTTAATGATAAAGAACTTGATAGAGATCCTGCTTTACGAGTAGGGGATTTTATAGGAAAGCAGGGTATAGAACTCTATTTAGAGCGTACGCTACGTGGAGAAAAAGGAGTATCAAGAAGAGAGGTCGATGCATCGGGAAGAATTTTGCTTGAAGAGGTGCTTAAGAAACCATTGAGTGGTAAGAATTTAACACTTTCTGTAGATACAGTGCTTCAACAAAAAGTATGGGATATTTTAGGAGATAAGAGGGCAACAGTTGTCGTTATGAATCCATTTACTGGGAAAATTCTTACCCTTGTCAATCGTCCATCATACGACAATAATCTTTTTACTCGTAAACTTACAAATGAAGAGTGGGTAAAAATACGAGATGATGAACGTAATCCTTTACACAATAAAGCTGTACAAGGAGCATATCCTCCTGCCTCTGTATGGAAGATTCCTATGGTCACTATGTTACTTGAGAGAGGAGTTGATCCCAATGAAAGCGTCCGTTGTACTGGAGAGATTACAGTAGGGAATCAGACGTTTCGATGTTGGCATAAAGGAGGGCATGGACAAGTCAATATGCGTCGTTCTGTTATTGTTTCATGCGATGTTTACTATTATCTCATGGCAGAGCGTTATGGTATTCAATATCTTTCTGATAAGGCTAAGGAATATGGTTTTGGACAAAGACTTGGGCTTTCTCTTCCATATGAACACCCCGGTATTGTTCCTAGTCCGGAATGGAAAAAAGCTCGTTTTAAGAGAAATTGGCATAAGGGAGAAACTATCAATTTCTCAATAGGACAAGGATATACTCTTGTTACCCCAATGCAAGTAGCCTCATTCCTTTCAGGACTCATCAATGGAGGCAAAGAGATACGTCCGAGCTTCCTTGAATATGAAGCGCCTGAAGTTATTCGTCAATTACCTATTCAAGAAAAACATAGATTGGCTATTCTTGAGTATATGGTAGATACTGTAGCAAGTAGCGAGGGAACGGCAAGAATACTTCGTACACCGGGTGTGCTTGTAGGAGGGAAAACTGGGACAGCACAAGTTACTAAACTACGTATTATTGACGGTAGACGTGTAAAGGCACATGAATTACCAGAAAAATTTAGAGATCACGCATGGATGGCAGCATATGCTACAAAAGATGATCAGACATACGTTATTGTCGTATTGATTGAACATGGAGGAGGCGGTGGTGCTGTTGCAGGTCCTGTTGCCAAAGCAATTATCGATATTCTTTTCTCTCCTTCATATCAGGAACATCTTCTCTCTAAAAATCATGTACAAGAGAGTGAGTAGGAGACTATCATGTTGCAAGATAATGTATTTAAGCATATAACGCAAATCAATTGGAAGCTGGTTATTTCTTTTCTCTTGCTCTGTATTATTGGTCTTGTCAATCTATACTCTGCAAGTGGTGTCCGAACTGAAGATGGTCTTTTTGTGAGCTTGTTCTTCCACAAGCAATTAGTATGGGAGTTATTGAGTTTAGGTATTATGCTTGTCATCATTATGGTTGATTATAGACATTTTTATGCTATGGCAACAGGGATTTTTATTGCTTCTATTATTCTCCTCATTGCAGTTCCTCTTATCGGAAAAACAGTATATGGTGCAAAACGATGGATATCACTTGGCTTTTTTAGTATTCAACCGAGTGAGATTGCAAAAATTGCTATGCTACTCATGGGAGCAAAACTTCTCTCACGGCGTAAAGAGAGTTTAGATTGGGGAGAACTTATTGTTATTTCTTCAATTGCAAGTATTCCAGCACTTCTTGTATTATCTCAGCCTGATCTTGGAACAACAATATGTATGCTAGCTATTTTAGGTGGAATTGTATTATTTAGGGGATTAAAAGTTGCTGTGGTTCGTATTTTGCTAATTTTAGTTCCAGTATTCCTACCATTATCTTGGTTTCTATTACGTGATTATCAAAAGCGTAGGATATTGACTATGCTTAGTCCAGAAAGAGATCCTCTTGGAGCTGGATACCATGTAATACAATCTCAAATAGCAATAGGTTCAGGAGGTATGTTAGGTAGTGGATATTTGAGTGGTTCTCAAAGCCAGTTGCGATTTTTGCCTGAAAAACATACAGATTTTGCTCTTGCTGTTTTTGGTGAAGAGTGGGGTTTTCTTGGTCTTATATTTCTATTGATAGTATATGTGGTCTTTCTCATAGGGATATTTGAAGTAATACGAGATGCAAAAGATAGATTTGGAAGTTATTTATGTGTAGGCATATTTTTCTATTTCTTTTCTCAGATTTTTGTTAATATGGGAATGGTTATGGGAATAATGCCTGTGGTTGGAATTCCATTACCTTTTATCAGTTATGGAGGTACTTCAACAGTTGTTAACTTTATTTTTATAGGTATACTTATCAATGTATCCCTACGTAGATTTGTTTTTAAAACGACATAAAGAAGGAAAAGATATATGGCAAAAGATGAAATCAATGCATTTTTAGGTGCGAGTACAATTTTTGATGGAGTTCTTAACTTTACAGGTACAGTTCGTATAGATGGCACATTTTCTGGAGAAATCAATTCAGAAGGTACTCTTATTATAGGTAATACAGCAAATATTACAGGTAAATTACATATATCGAATCTTGTTCTAAGTGGCGCTTTTAAGGGAGAAGCTGTTGTTAAAGAACGAGTTCTCTTACAAAAAACGGCTGTTTTTGAAGGTACTATGCACACTCCTATGCTAAGTATGGAAGATGGTGCAATATATGAGGGTAATTTACATATGAAACATACTTCCTAGTATATAGAATCCGTATCTACTTTGTTTGTTATTGCATTTATTAAATATATATGGTAT
>CAMWXW010000024.1 GCA_947178315.1 uncultured Desulfovibrionaceae bacterium
CTACTCGTTGTTGCTCTCCACCAGAGATATTACTACAGCAATCATAAATTTTCTTCTCTAATCCTAATGCTTTTGCAACAGCCTTTGTTCTTCGTTCAATCTGTTCTTTAGAGAATCCTCGAATACGTAAGGCTATTGCTATATTGTCAAATACCGTCCATTCTGGAAGTACTTTGAAATCTTGGAATACAAAGCTTACCTCTTGACGTAAGAGGGGGATTTGATTACCTCGAATGTGTTCCAATTGAAATTTATCGACAAGGACATGACCAGAGAGTACAGGGAGTTCACCATAGAGAAGTTTAAGAAGTGTGGACTTTCCTGCTCCTGATGAGCCAGTTAAAAAGAGAAAATCCCCTTGTTCTAAAGAAAAGGAGCATTCTCGCAATGCCCACTGACGTGTTGTAAATCTATGTGAAAGGTTTTGTACTTCTATCATATATGCCTTATTGTGTGTCTATGTGCAATACTAATATATTTTATATCTGTGTATGATATCATATATTGTATCTATGTGCAAATACTTCCTTATTCTCTTTTTATGAGTATGAATTCCTCTTGATTGTGTCAATCTTTACTTTATAGATTTCTTTTGCTATAGTAGCTCATTATGAATATAGGCTCGTTTTCAGTAACACATAGAGATGGTAATGCGAGGTGTGGTACATTAGTCACAGCTCATGGCACTATTCGTACACCTATTTTTATGCCTGTTGGTACAGTAGGTAGTGTGAAGGCTATTGCTCCAGAGGATTTATATACACTAGGTGCAGAAATTATTCTGGGAAATACATATCATCTCTATCTACGTCCTAAGGATACCTTGATTCGGGAATGTGGAGGTTTACACCCTTTCATCGCATGGGATAGACCTATACTCACTGATAGTGGAGGTTTTCAAGTATTCAGCTTGCAAAGTCTGCGAACAATAGATGATGATGGTGTTACCTTCCGTTCTCATCTCGATGGCTCTAAACATAGATTTACACCAGAGAGTGTTATTGATATTCAACGCAATCTCAATAGTGATATCATGATGGTACTTGATGAGTGTGTTGAATATGGAGCAGACTATCATTATACACAAGCCTCTGTTCAGCGTACAACAGCATGGGCGAAAAAAGCACGAAGTGCATATCCTAAAGGAGAAGCTCATAATCTTCTATTTGGTATTGTGCAAGGTGGATTTTATCAAGAATTACGCAAGCAAAGTGCATACGATATTTGTTCTATTGATTTTGATGGTATTGCTATAGGTGGTCTTTCTGTTGGAGAGAGCAAGCAAGAGATGTATGATTTCTTGGAATATACAGCAGAATTTCTCCCTCATGAAAAGCCAAGATATCTTATGGGTGTTGGCACTCCTCGTGATATCATTACAGGGATAAGTATGGGCGTTGATATGTTCGATTGTGTCTTACCGACACGAAATGCTCGCAATGGAACTCTCTATACATCACAGGGAAAAATCAATATCCGTAGAAAAGAATATGAGAAAGATATGACTCCTCTTGATTCAGAGTGTCCATGTTATACATGTAGAACATTTACCAAAGCATATTTACGACATCTTACCGTTGCAAAAGAAATCCTTGCATTTAGACTGCACTCATTGCATAATTTAACGTATTTCTTATCCTTAATACGTGATGCACGTCAAGCAATTGTAGAACAGAGATTTCAAGAATTTAAGAAGCATATAGAACTTCTATTTGATACTTAATGTACTCTTTACCTAGAATGAGCAAAGGAAGAAATATGAGAGAATATGGTATTATAGGATATCCTCTTCAGCATACATTGAGTCCATTCTTTCATACAACACTATTTGAGAGATATAATATAGATGCTCGTTATTCTCCTTATCCAATAGAGAAAGAAGAAATCCCTTATTATATAGAACGTTTACGTGCTTCTTCATTACATGGGCTTAGTGTTACAGCTCCATATAAATATCTAGTTTATTCATATTGTGATTATCTCTCTCCTCTTGCTCAAGCTACAGGTGTTGTGAATACTCTTAGTGTACAAGATGGAATGATATATGGTGATAACTTTGATATTGCTGGTATTATAAAGACATTACAGCAACTGGAAGAATTAAGAAATTCTCGTGAAGCTATCTTATATAGTGAAAAAGGTATAGAGAAGCTATCTAATTTTAATATACACGATACAAATAAAGTGCAATCCAAGAGCTATCTATGTAATGAGACTGCACTTATTTTAGGTACAGGAGCGACTGCTGTATCAGCAATTGTTGCACTTTCTCATATAGGAGTACAAGATATCTATGTAGCAGGACGCTCACAAGAGTCACTAGAGAGCTTACAAAAAAAGTATAGTATTATTCCTGTATACCATGCTTTCAGTGAGAATGAAGAAAGGAATAACAATTCATCATATCTATCTCTTTATGATCTTCCTCTTTGTTCAATTCTTATTACTACAATACAGAGGAGAAATGAACCTCTCATATCATACAGTCTTCTTGCACGACTTCTTAATAGCATGTCATTAGTGTTTGATGTTCATTATAGCCCGAGATATTCTCCTCTTATCCGAGATGCAATGCAATGTAGTGCTTTTGTGTCAAATGGCTATCAAATGTTTATCACACAGGCACTGTTACAGTTCTCTACATGGACTAGGATATTTCCAAGAGAAGAAGATATTGCACTTATTGCACAACACTATCACTCTGCATACTAAGCGAGTATCTTGTAGACTATTGATTCATAGAGATATACCCTTGATCCATGTGGAATAAACGTGCATCTGGAATAATATCAAGCATTGTTTCAACGATATGTTCATGACATGTAAATAAGAAGACTTGATGTTTAGGAATACCGTTATAAAGACCAGAGGTAATATTTTTTATTGCATGTGCAACACCAACAGTTCGTTCGTAATCAAAGTTAACAGTGATATCATCTAAAAGAATAGGGAGAGCTTCTTTTGTTTTCATGCTATGTATGCATGCACCTGCAAAGCGTAATGCAAGATACATTTGCTCTTGTGTTCCTCTACTAAGCTCTTCTGGAAGTTTCTCTGAGCCACTTGTATTGCGAACTTTAATGATATTATCAGCAGAGCGTAAAATACGATTCCACGTTCCTTGTGTAATAGTCCCTAAAATATCACCTGCTATACGCATGACTTCAGGTTGGTATTTTTCTTCAAATTGTTTTTGTGCTTGAAGAATTATCTCTTTTGTTACTTTGAGAGTATACCATTCCTTCATTGCATCTTCTATTTTTGCCGTAAGCATACTGTATTCAAGAGAGAATTTAGAAATATCACCATGTTCTGCTTGTTCTAACTTCTCTTTGATTTTACCTGATTCTTCTATATATGTGCTTCGTTCTTGTTCAAGCTCTTCTAATAACTTCTCCTCACTCTGCAGAGTTTCATGAAGATCAAGTTCTGTACATTCTTTGAAAAGAGAACTTATCTCTTCAAAGGAGCGCGGATAGACTAATTGTAATAAAGAATTGATATAACTCTCTTTCTCTTTTCTCTTCTGTATTTTTTCTTCATATAGTGCATATTTTCTGAAAAAGTCTTCTTTAGAAGAACATTTACTTTGTTGTAATATATGTTCAACACGATGACGCATTTTTATTTTTCTGTTCTCTAACTCTACTATAAGACTTTTCTCTTCTTCATATTCTTTTTCCAATGCTTTAATTGAGGAGAACTTTTCTTTTTCTATTGCAAATGTCTTGAGGAGTGAGCGAGCTATATGAATCATAGGCAGTGTATAGACATCAAGAATCAATTTTTGTGGAAGAAAAGAGAGGAGTTTTTTTACTACATTCTCAAATTCTTGTATTTTTTCAGAAGAAGCTTCTTTTTGTTGACTGATTTCTTCTTCTCTATTGATTTTTTCTTTTATCAGTGAGACTCGTTGAATAAAGCTCTCAACAGTTTCTGGAGTGAGGAATTGTGGAAAGTTAGAAGTCGAAAGCCATGTATGCCATCGTTCATGAACTTTACTTGTCTGTATATTTTCATATTCTTTTTGGAGTAGGGCAAGCTCTTCTTCAAGAGAGGATTTACTTTCTTGTATAGAGGTGAATTGTTCCTTTTTCTCTTGAAGGAGTGTGAGTTGTTGTGTACAGCGTTCAAGCATGAGATCTCGTGTGTAGAATGCAGACTCTTTTTCTAATGCTTGGACAATAGAAAGCTCTTGTAATGAGAGGAAGAGAAGTTCAAGCGCTCTTGTTTCTTCATCTACAAGAGTATAGAGTCTTTGTTCCTCTTGTAAAAGAGTATCAATACGTTTGCGTAAATAGAGAAGCGTATCAACCGATTCCATGCGAAGTGGAATAAGAGGAAGATAGAGATCTGTAAGAATGTCTTCCCATCGTTTTTCTAATAGTCGAACACGTTCTACTTGTGCTTTGTGCTTTGATAAAAGGGCTTCAGCATCTTGTTTTTCTCTCTCGTATTCTTTTTGTATGCGAATTGCTTTTTTCTCTATATCGATATAGCGTAATATCTTTTCTCTATGTAACATACGCTCTTCTTGTGTTGTCCCTGTGAGACCTATTTTGCGTTTCACTTTTTCTATATATGATTCTATTTCATATACTGTCGTGAGTTCTCCAGAACCTATATGAGCAATCTGTTTTAAGATAGAGCGACTCTCTATTTTTCTATCGAGTTTATAGAGGAAATAGACACATGCGAATGAGCCAGTACCTCCTGCAATGATAATGAGTAATTGTAAAAGAGCAATAGGCGGTGAGAACATAAAGCACATAAATGTAAGAGCTAGACATGATACAAAAATAAGAGAGGAGCGAATAATATGTGTTGTACGTATACTTTCATTTTCTAATGCTTCTTGTGCATGTAAGAGACTTGAAATCTGATCTAAATCTTCAAGCTCTTCTATTGTGTGTGAGTGTGTATATTCAAATAAGGTATCTCGTATACTGCGTTGCTCTCGCTCTTTTACTTTGATATATGTATCAACCTCTTTATATTTTTCTTCTATTTGTTCTTTTACTCCTACCTCTTGTGTATATTCTTCAATATGTCGTTTTAGAAGAATGGTGTGCTCAAATTTCATTATATTTTTATTATTGCGAGCATTTGATTCATTCCATTGTATAGAGGGTATAGTATGTAGTGTATGTGTTATATTTTGTTTGATATTCTCTATATCACGCTTTATTTGTTCTAATGAACTTTGTTTTTCTGCTATGTTGTGTATGATATTTTCAAATTTTGCAAGTTCATTGTAATAGATTTCTTCTTCGCTTGTGAGTATAAGTTTACGCTCTAACTCATGTAGTCGTATCTGTATTTTCTTGATGCTTTCTTCTTGGTGGAATGCTATATTGGTATTATTTGCAAGTTCTTGCTTTATACTTGCAATCTCTTGTTCTAATGCAAAATGAATAGAAAGTGATGTTATATCTTCTCGTGTATATGAGCAGTCGAGTTCTGAAATCAAATGATCGATTTCTTTATTCATCTGTGTAAGTGATGTAGTAAGCGATGTGTATTCTTCAAGAGTATGTTCATATTTTGAGAGTCCTCGCTCTATTGCTTGAAAGAGATCTTCATGCTCAATGACTTCTCGTGTACACTGTATACTTGCTATCTCATTCTCTTTACTTTTTATACGCTCTTTACCTTCTTCTATTTCTGACTCAAGTTCTACATAGCGAGTATCATTTGCAATCAGTTCATCTCTAATATCTTGACAAAATGAGCTTGATTCTTCAATAGAGCAATCTGGAAGAATAGAAATTGTTTTCCATAGACCATGTCCTTTGAGTGTCTCTTTTGCTGTTTGTACTGTGCGTTTCTGTTGTTTTATTCTTTCATCTAGTTTTTGCTGTTCTTCTTGTATAAATGCTAATCGATGTTGGAGTTCTTCGTATTCCTCCATAACCTGAAGACACTCTGAACGTTCGGCATCAATGCGTTCACGTTCTACAAGAGCTTTGTTGATTATTGCAGTTTTACCTCCACGTGGGATATAGAGCTTTTTACTTTTCTCTTCTATCTCTTCTAAAATGCTACTTGGAGACTTTATTCCTGCACCGATACTCGCTCCATAGAGCATATCTTTTACGTGTTTATCTTCTTTACTTAGCTCTACTAACTCACCAAGTGAGATACCAAAAATATTTCTATATATTTCTAAATCTATCCCTATACCTAGTATCGTAAGCCATAAGGATTCTTCAAGGGCTTTTCCATCTTCAGTATAGAGGAAAAATTCATTTGTCTTTCTTCCTCCTGCCTGATACTTTCTTCGAAGTTCAAGAATACGAGAGTTGGTAGAGACAAGAAGACTTCCAGAAAAACCACCATCGATACAAGGTATTTTTTTATATGCTGAAGAAGCTCTGCTATGTGGAATACCGCATATCATACAACGTAGATAATGAAGGAGTGTCGATTTCCCAGCTTCATTTTTTCCAAAGACAATACTTAATCCAGGAGGTATATTAGTTACTTTTTGTGATGAAAATAAACCATACTTATCTATTGAAAATTCCTGTATATACACGCTCACTTCCTTTCTTCAAAAAAATACGGACATTCCTTTTGGACATTCTCTAATATATGTTCTATTGAGATATCCATTTCTTTGAGAGCATCAACTTTAGATGATATTCCTATTTGTTGTTTTACTTTTTCAAATAGCTCTGCTCTGCGACTAGTATCTTGTTGTAATGATTCTAAAATTCGTATTGTTTCTCCAAGGAGATCTTCTCTTCCGCGTAAATCTTCTATTGGAATAATATTTTGTGTATCTATACGTATATTTTGTATACAAAAGACAAATGATTTGCGAAGATATGTCTCAATATCTTGAATCCAGCGTTCTTCTGGGTGTGCTCGTAAAAGTCTATCAAGCTCTGTAATTCCTTGAAAATGGAGTGTAAATATATAATGAGATGTACAGGTACTTACACGAACATAAGAATCAATAGCTTCTTGTATCTTGATAAAAAAGATATCAAGCGTATCTTCTTCTTCAAGCTCTACTGTGATAGTATCAAAAATAACAGCAGAGGTAGGGATAAACTTCATAGAGATAGTTTTATTTTCTGATACTTCAACATAATATACACCACGAGGGCCTTCTTCAGAAGACTTTATACCTTGTGTATTTCCAGAGTAAACGATATGAGGATATTCTGTTATGATATTTCTTGTATGTATATGTCCTAACGCCCAGTAATGTAGCTTTTTAGATTGCAACTCATGTATACTGCATGGAACGTATTGTTTTTTTCCTTTTTCCTGTGGGATAGAGGAGACAGTGCAATGAAGCATTCCTATATGAAAGGTATTGGGGTCAAAATCAGTTGTAAAATAATCTATAAGTTTACGGCTTTCCTCTTTGCTTGAATGACTAATACCATGGATATAGGCAAGAGTTTTTGAGTGTTTTACAAAGTTGACCACATGATATTGAGTCGGAAAAATGACGGTATTTGGTGGGTATTCAAGTTGATATTTCGTTGTTCGTAAGGGGTCGTGATTTCCTGCTATGATGAATAATTGTATTCCCTCTTTGTACAATTCACGTGCAAATTTTTGTAAGGCTATTTGTCCTGCAATACTCTTCTCTTCTCCATTATATATGTCTCCAGAGAGGAGTACAAAATCGACATGCTTTAGCTTTGCAACTTCAAGGAGATTCTCTAATGCCGTAAAAGGAGCTGTGCGTAATGTTGTTGCATATTCTTCGTTGATAGAAGAAGATATGTTTACAAACGGTGTATCCAAATGGATATCAGAGGCATGAATAAAGGAAAAGAGTTTCACAGCATACTCCAAGACAATAATCTGTCATTATTTTTACACATTGTTTAATAAATATCAATATCTATTTAGTATCAAAAGACGTTTTTTTGACATCAAGTGAATTGTCGTATACCTAGAT
>CAMWXW010000025.1 GCA_947178315.1 uncultured Desulfovibrionaceae bacterium
CCTATGCTATAGTATATATACATGTTTCTAGAGGTTTTTTCAATAAAAAAGCATAAATAGATTTACAAAGCGAAGAAAATACGGTACACCTCTCGAAAGCGAGGTTATTTACCGCCCCTCGTGAAGCTGTATTTATTTATCCTAAGGAGTTTTTCATGATTAAGGCAGATTTGATAGAAGCTATCTACAAAAAAGGTAACTTTACATCTAAGGCTCAGGTTGAACATGCTCTTAACACCATCATCACTGTTTTTATAGATTGTCTTGCTAAAGGAGATTCGTTCTCTTTGCCAGATTTTGGTACTTTCAAAGTTGCTGAGCGTGCTGCTCGCAAAGGTCGCAATCTAAAAACAGGCGCAGAAATCTTAATTCCTGCTTCTAAAGTGGCCAGATTTTCTCCCTCTAAAAAACTCAAAGAAAAAGTCAAAGGATAACTTTCTTGACTTACACAGTGGGAGGCTTTCTTTCCTACTGTGTCCTCACTTTCTTCTATACACCTCCTATGCTATTATTTATTCTATAGCATAAAGAGCTTAGAGTATAATCTCTCTGTGTACCCTTTTCTATAGCTGTATTTTGCCGAATAACAATATGAATTCTCGTATCGTTATAGGGGCAATATGCGTACATGCTATATATTCATCGTTTCTAACATATTCTTTCTTCTATGTACTCTCCCTCTGTATGCTCAGGGAAAAAGTAGAGTGTACGATGTGATTTTAGGTAGAAGAATGATACAAAGACCAATTGATATCCTACCAAAATGGTCTAGTATGCTCAATAAAGTACAGAAAAAAAGAGAGTCTTTACATGATGCTTCCCGTATATCAACATATACATGGGGAAAGATAAAACAATTATGGGCACAGCTTTCAACAAAAGAAAAAGTAGAAAAAGTAAATGCTCTTTTTAATGCATTCCCTTATACCGAAGATATCCTAAACTACGGACTTGAAGATTATTGGGCGACGCCAAAAGAATTTTTATCTCATTCTGGAGATTGTGAAGACTATGCTATTACAAAATTTTATGCACTCAAAGATCTCGGAATTCCAGAACATGATATGCGTATTCTTGTGCTGATAGATACTATACGAGGCATAGGACATGCTGTACTCCTTGTACATTATGATAACGAGATATATCTGCTTGATAACGTAAGTGAACTCATATTGCCTGCAAAGCTCTATACTCATTACGATCCACAGTTCTCTGTTGATAGATTTGGTGTCTATTTGTAAGACAATACATATAATTTCTATACTAGGTATACATTATGCTATATAGTATATATACTATTATATACATGAGGGCTAGGAGTTGATATGAATCACGCTACACATGAAGAAAATACGCACAATAGAGCACGAATGATACGATATGGACTTATCATTATTTCTATATTCGTCATCATTGCTGTTGTGCTTACTGCTACTATAGTACAAAAACAATTCATTACTCAAAAAGACTCCCTTGCTAAAGAACAATCCATTCAAGCGACGCAGAGAAAGGAAAGTTTTGCCATATGGCTTACCTCTCTCTTAGAACAAGGAAGTAAACTTATCAATTCTGACCTCTTTCAATTATTCAGTGCAGAAGTCGCACGGCTTGAAGATAGAGTAGAAGTCTTATTCTCTCTTGGGGCTCTCCACAACATCTTGCCTGATAATACACAAATACCAAAAGAAGATACTGCTCTTGTCGCTCAACTACCTCTTATGCAGAATCTCTTAAGAGAGTTCATTGTCTATTCAGACTTTATTTCTGGAAGAGTTGTCAATAAACAATATCATATCTATCTTGCATCAAATAAAACTCCTCCTCCTCTTACTCAGGCTCAGAAAGAACTCATTGATACTGTATTCACAACAGGAGAACCTCTCTTTGCTCCACTTACAATCACACCCAATGGAATCATACTCGATATTTATTTTCCTATTACATCACCATATCTTGAGAATACAAAAGAAAAACAGATTGTTGCAGTTTTAATAACATCAAAGCTCGTTGGACAAGAAATTACAAAACTTCTTAATGGAACGACACAGAGTACAGATACGACAAATACATTTTATCTGTTACAAGAAGCAAATAATGAATATATCAGTGCAAATAACGTAATTGCAAAAATGCAATCCGAAGTACAGACTACTGAGAGTACTGTTCCCTTTGAAAAACGTCTTTCTGTGACTAATGATGACTTAGCTGTCTATTCTAGTGGTATTTCTATCCCTGGAACACCATGGTTTCTCCTCAAAGAAACACCTGTATCTGTTATTTATTCCAAACTCACTACGACAGTATATAGTATTCTTATCTTTGCCGGATTATCCACATGTATTGTGATTCTTGTTTTTGTCGCACTGTGGTGGTATTTAATGGAGAAAGAACAGCGTTCTCTTGCTCATGACTTCAAATCACTCTACCTTGTTATAGATGAGCAACAACAACTTCTCAATGGGATTAACTCTAGCATCACAGATATGATAGTCTTAACTGATACAAATGATATTATTCAATATACAAATAAAGCCTTTGCAGAAAAAGTTGAAAAAGCTCCAGAAGCACTTCTTGGACTCACAATGCAAGAAGTTTTTGGCTTTGATACTGCAAAGAGAATCACAAAACATGATACCTCTATTCTTGCTACAGGAAAGCCTCACTCATTTGAAGAGGTGATTTTTATCAAATCGCAAAAACATATCTTCCAAATTATCCGTACACCATTTCAGCAAGGAGAGCATTCCAGTAGTATTGTTTCCGTCTTTAGAGACATCACTGAAATGAAAGAGAATATTGAGTATACTCAAAAATTATTAGAGCAAACTGTTGAGGCTCTTGTTCAAACTGTCGAGATGAGAGACCCGTATCTTGCCGGACATACAGATATGATGCGAACCTGTGTTGAAGGAATATGCAAAGAACTTGAATGTAATCCTCAAGAAAAGCAACTCATGTTACTCGCTACAAATCTCTCACAGATTGGAAAACTCTTTGTCCCTGTAGAGATACTCACCAAGACAACACCACTTACACAAGATGAAAAACAACAATTGGAAGAACATGTACAACATTCTTTACGTATTATCTCTGGAATAGAGTTCAAACTCCCTGTTGCAGAAGTAATAGAACAAATGAATGAACGCACTGATGGAAGTGGATATCCTGCTCATCTTACAGAAAATGAGATACGTTTTGAAGCAAAAGTTATCGCTGTTGCAAATTCATTCTGTGCATTAGTAAAACCACGCTCATATCGTACTGCCCTTTCTATCACAGAAGCTATTGATACTCTTGAACAGCAAGGAGGATATGATGTAGCTATTCTCCATGCTTTAGAAGAATTCCTCCAAACAGATGAAGGAAAAGCTTTTATTACTACACAAATAAAAAGAAATCAAAGAGGATAAAAGAGAAAATATATAAATAAGAAGGTGCTTGTTATCGCACCCTCTTTTCTTTTAGAAATCAAGAGAACCAGGAACTCGTGGGAATGCTATTACATCACGTATATTACTAATCCCTGTAAGCATCATCAGTAAGCGTTCAAAGCCAAGTCCAAATCCAGCATGTGGAACAGTACCATACCGACGTATATCAAGGTACCACCATAATTCTTCTGTTGAGATACCAAGACTCTTCATGCGTTGCTCTAATTTTTCTCTATTCTCTTCACGCTGACTTCCTCCAACAAGTTCTCCAATACGAGGAATAAGAATATCCATTGCCGCAACTGTCTCTCCATCTTCATTTTGCTTCATATAGAACGCTTTTATATCCTTTGGATAGTTATAGACTATCACAGGCTTCTTATAGTATTCTTCTGCAAGGAAACGCTCATGCTCTGTTTGTAAATCTGTACCAAAGGCAACCTGATATTGGAAACGTTGTTGTTCTTTACTAAGAATCTCTATTGCCTCTCTATAGGAAATTCGTACAAAGGGTTCTAGTAAAACTTGTAACTCCTCTAATAATCCTTTATGGACAAATTGTGAAAATAATGAAATATCCTCTGCTGATGTATCAAGAACAGATTGTACTACATATTGGATACAACGCTCTCCAAGCTCCATGCAATCTTCTAATGTTCCAAATGCAAACTCTGGCTCTACCATCCAAAATTCTGCAGCATGTCGTGCTGTATTGGAATTCTCTGCTCTAAATGTAGGGCCAAATGTATATACTTTACCAAGACCCATCATCAATGCTTCTGCTTCTAGTTGTCCTGATACAGTCAAGCCTGCCTCTTTACAAAAAAAGTCTTCCTTAAAATAAAGCTCTCTCTTTTCAGCACTATCCTCAACCAATGGAGATGTTGGTTGAAGCGTTGTTACACGGAACATTTCCCCTGCTCCCTCACAATCTGAACCCGTTATTATTGGAGTATGGACATAGAAAAATCCCTCATTATGGAAAAATGAGTGAATAGCAAACGCAGCTTGAGAGCGAATACGTAACATTGCACCATATTTATTTGTTCTAGGGCGAAGATGAGCTATTGTACGCAAGTATTCATCTGAATGACGCTTTTTTTGTAACGGAAACGACTCTCTATCTGACGTTCCAAAAATAGTGATAGAAGAAGGGTGCATCTCTATCGCTTGCTCTTTGCCTTCTGATTGCTTTACTCTCCCTTCGCATTGTAATGATGTTCCTACAGTGATATCATTAACTAATTCACATAGAGGTGATGATGAACTAAGAACTAGTTGTAAATTAGTGAGACAAGAACCATCATTTACTTCTATAAAAATGATTTCTTTAAGATGTCGCACAGTTCGCACCCAACCACAAATGATAATATCTTTATCTATTGTTTGTAACGCTTTTACAATAGGTATTCTTCTTTTCATATCTCTCTCCATTTGCTCTCTTGTATTCTTTTTTATGTTCCTCTTACATAACAGAGGTATTACTCACTATAAAATACAGGATATCATATCAAATATACCCCTTACTATCTACTCTCCTTCTTTACCAATAGATTGGAAAAGCAAAGAGGAGCGATGTTTTTGAAAATTCGCAATCATAGGAGTATATGTTACAAAGACAAAGAGTTCTATTCTCCCTTTATCATCTACAGCTATATCAAAGTCTGCAACTGATGCATTGATACTAGGTGAACTCCATATATTTTGAAATGAGTCCTTCGAGAATCGAAGACCTTCTATAATATATTTAGAAAAAGAACGGTATGTTGTCGTGACACTTGAGCGATTCACTGCATTTGAAAGCAGAAGTACAGGGCGTTTTTCCTCTACTGGAAGATGTATAAAGTGAGTTGGCATATAATAGATACTATCTTGAGTACTGCTCTTTGACGCTATCTTATGTTCAGGGATTAAATTCATAAAATGACTTGTTGATGAATATCGCTCGGCTGTCTTATACAATAACGTAAGTGAGTTAGCTTTATATACAGATATTGTTTCAAACTCTGGGAAAAGAAGGGCTATACAAAGTTCATCTTCAATCATCAATGTAGTAAAGTTAAATATATTCCCTTGATGAGGAAGCTCTACTCGTTCTCCTCTGCGTATTTTTCTTTCTTCAACAGTAAATCTGTACACTGGATTAGAAAAGTATGGTGTAGGATATGAAGGAATACTTTGTAAAATAGGTATCATCACTTCTTGAGACGCATCATAGTACGCTCCTAATAGATACGGTTCTGCATAGCTTACTACAGAAAGACTGCCTTCTTTGTATGTAAAAATATATGAATATGCAGATCGAGCATCAATCATAACAGTAACTAAAATACCTATATCTTCTGCATTGATAGGGGCAACTGATACATATTTTGCTTGTTGTTTTCCATTAAATGTATAGCGAGCTTTTTCATTAAAAATTGTTCCATCTCTTCCATATATCAAGAGTTCTTTTTCTCCTAAGAGAACATATTCCTTCTCACCATTCTTATCAAGATCAGCTATCCGTAGTCCACGTGGAGCAATAGGAAGAGCAATAGCACTCTGCCAATCTGTTGTCGAAAGAAGATCTATCTTAGACTTGGATACCTGCTCATTTTCTCCTTGAACAGGAATAACTCCACCTTGTATATTTGCCTGCATAGCTGGGATAATTTGCTCGACTTCTGGCAAGATTGTATCTTTTGTTGCACTGATAGGATAGATATAGACACCACCATTTTCTATTTCAAGACGAATATCAATAGAAACATGATTTCCAAGAACACTTACAACACCTCGTATGACTGAGTGTGCAGTTTCTACTTCCTGCTGTTGAGCAATGATTTCATGAGAAGAAATTCTCGATTCTATAATACTCGGTAGAGCACTTGCAAGATATGTATATTCTTCAGGAGCATTTACCTCAAAAGGTTTGATAACAACAATTTTTTGTGCAAATGCATGTGTAGAGAGTAAACATACACAAAACACAATAGAAACTGCATATATAATGGCTTTCATAAGTCAACTCCTACAATATAGAGTAGCACGTTTACCATTGTAACGCAAGTTCTACCAATATGATAGCTTTAAAATACATCGAATAAGCCAATATTTTTCATTAAGAAGAGCATATGCTAAAATCTTATTTCGCATATCAAGGTATTCTGGACGAAAGAGTTTCTCTTTATAAAGTCTTCGTAGTCGTTCTCCATAGAGATGCCAATATTCTTTTGCTTCTTTCCTTCGCTTACGCCATGGTTGTACTAAAGGATTTTTAAGCATCATTTTTGCGGTACGAAACCAGAAATGCTCTTGTGTTTCCTCGTCCATTGGTACGGCTGAAAAGTACTTTGCAAGCTCTTCTCCCACTGTTATATGATCCTCTATGTATTTAGGAGAGAAGCCTACATTTGAAACACTCTCTCCACGCTGTCTATAATAATAGAGCTGTAAATCTACAAAAACAGCTTCCGTTGCTTGATACAACATATAATGAGCAAAGAGGATATCTTCTACATGTCTCAGACTTTCATTAAAACGAATAGAGTGAAGCAAGCTTGATTTATACAACTTATTCATCATAACAGAAGGATGTGGCTCTAAGCGTAATACAAAATGCTTAAAAATTGGAGAAAAAACAGACTTGTTATATTCTGTATAGTGAAGTGTCCTCTCATGCTCAATTTCACTATCTTTATAAAATCTTTTATCTTTACACCATACAAAGTCAACATCATACTCTTTTATGGCATCAAGAAGGATTTCTAAATATTGAGGATGTACAATATCATCAGAATCTATAAAGGCAACATACGGTGTTTGAACATGTTCTAGCCCTTTATTTCTTGCAGCAGAAGCTCCCTTATTCTCTTGATTAAAGATAACCACTCGAGTATCACGGCGAGCATACTCTTCTAATATGGATAAGCTACTATCTGTAGAACCATCATTTATACAGATAAGTGTTATATCTTGAACTGTTTGCTGTAATATAGAATTTAGGGTTATAGGAAGATATGATTCAACATTATATACTGGCATTATTACTGATATAGTAGACATATCAATCCTGCAAGATAAATAAGAATGAAGACTAATAGAAAAATCAGTAACGAAATAAAAGAATAGAGAGTGTGTATAATCGTTAAAGGAGGTGATCCAA
>CAMWXW010000026.1 GCA_947178315.1 uncultured Desulfovibrionaceae bacterium
GTGTATACTAATAGAAATTATTTATGGAGAAGAGAAATGACAAAGCAAGCATTCATTACAAAATCTATTATTCCTGTTGCAGGTCTTGGAACTCGCTCTCTTCCAGCATCGAAAACCATACCTAAAGAGATGCTCCCAGTACATGATAAACCTACAGTACAATATATTGTTGAGGAAGCCGTCAATTCTGGATTGGAACATATAGTTTTTATCACCAATAGAGATAAGAAGTCTATAGAAGATCACTTTGATTATAATCTTCAATTAGAAGCACTTTTAGCAGAGAAAAACAAACCAGAATTATTAAAAGCAGTTCGTGATGTTGCAGAGTATATCTCTATAGTCTCCATACGCCAAAAACAACAAAAAGGACTAGGACACGCTATACTCTGTGCAAAAGATTTTATTCATGATGAATATTTTGCTGTCATGTTAGGAGATGATCTCTTTTTCTCTCCAGTTCCTGGAATTAGACAGCTTATGGACGTTGCCGTACAAACAGGGAAGTCTGTTATTGGAGTGATGGAAGTTGAAGAAAGCAATGTTTCAAAATATGGTATTATCGACCCAATTGTAGTCGATGATACAGATAGTATGATATATAAAGTACGCAATATCGTTGAGAAGCCTAAACAACATGAAGCTCCAAGTAGGCTTGCAGTTGTTGGTAGATATGTTCTCTCAGACAAGATTTTTGACTATTTAGAGACTATCTCACCTTCTGTAGATGGTGAAATTCAACTAACAGACGCTATTCAACGTATGGCACAAAATGAAGGAGTCCTTGCCGTTAAAATTCAAGGAGAGCGTTTTGATGCAGGTGATAGAATAGAATATCTTCTTGCCAATATTCATTTTGCACTCCAAGATGAACGTCTTGCAGAGCAACTCACGACGAGATTACTTTCCATGTTACAAAAGTAACTAGATTGAGGATAGGTATAGCATCTTCTTATATAAATAGAACGCTATCTACCTCACATAACTTCTATAAATGTAATATGAGATAAAAGAACTCTTAATGATACATAATTGTATTATATTATTTTTGAGATAATTTACTCTTATCACTTAGTATTATCTCTAACTGCTATGTATGCTAAGATATAAAAATAAAGAATAAATAATAGGTAACGTCATGTTAATCATAGCGTGTTAATTAACATGACTGCTACTGAGTTAATTTGCTCTCTTTCTATTCAATGCATCTCTAAATTTCTTAGAAAGTCCAAAGACTAACACATTGCGAGAAGGCAATATCATTGGTTCATCAGTTTGAGGATTTCTCCCTTTACGTGCATTTTTTGCGTATGCAGAAAATTTACCAAATCCACTTATCATGAGCTCTTTATCCTCTTTGATACCCTTTTTCATGAGTAAAATAAGCTCTTCTACTAATTGTTTTACCTCTGCACGATTCTTTTGTGTTTTAATATAAATTTCATTTACAATCTCTGCTTTTGTTACTGTGGTATTTGAATTATTTGCCATAGCACTCCCCATGTATATAAATTATAAGTTACTGATAATAGAATCTGCTATTCCTTGCAGTTCTGCTTTATGCGGTGTTGCCTTCCCTTGCCAGTGGTTTAATCCATCATCAGCATAACGAGGGATAATATGCCAATGGATATGAAATACCATTTGACCAGCACCGCTCCCATTATTTTGAAGTATCTGTATTCCTTCTACGGAGAGGGCTTTTGTAATAGCATTACTAACAATTTGTAATCCATGCATTACAGATTCACTATAATGAAGATCAAAATCAAGTATATTGCTACAATGCACTTTAGGAACAAGTAATGTATGTCCTTTTGTTATAGGTGCAATATCCAAAAAGCCTATACACATATCATCTTCATAAACAATATAAGAGGGGATTGATTTTGTAATAATATTACAAAATATACAGTGTGTAGTATTCATACTATACTCTCGTAACATCACCGTACATACAATAACGGCTTAGTATATGAAATATATTAGTGCATTACATGAATAATATCCAAAACTCTAGGAATTATTACACTAAGTCACTAATTTTTAAGTTTATTTTATGTAACAATAAAAAAATAGTCAATATATTTCTTCTTTTAGACTCACTCTCTCTTCATCAGCAAAATATCACTAGAATACATAACTCCATACTAAAGAATCACATCTATACCACTTGTCTTTATCAGTATATCTGGTACTATTGATATGTACTTATTATTACAAAATAATACAAAGGAGCTATATATGAATATCATGAAAGTTCTTTCTCTTTCCGTCGTACTTGGGGGCTGTATCTATTATCTGTGGTTCTATGATAAGAAGTAGCCCCTCAAGAGGAGATAGATATACCTATCCTTGGAAGTACTGCATATTACGCTCTAAATTGACTTTATCACCAAAGAGATAGACTATATCTCCTTCTTGTAATAGTGTCGTTCCATCAATATTAGAAAGTACAGATTCATCTCTTCTAATTGCAATAATATTGATTCCATACTGCGCTCTTAGCCCACTTTCTTGTATACTCACTCCACAAAGAGCAGAATTCGGCTTTACACGTACTGAGATGACTTTATGAGATGCCTGAAGAACATCAAGCTCTTTAGAAGAAGTTGTTACACTTTCAATATTATCAAGGCGTAACGCATCATAATAATCTTTTCGAATAGAAGCAATAATATCATAAATATCATTGACAGGGACATAGTATTTACTAAGGACATTAGAGAAGACTTCAATACTGCTCTCAAAGTCTTCAGCAATGACTTCATTTGCACCAAGAGACTTCAATACCTCAATTTCTTTGAGATAACGTGTTCGAGCAATAATTCGTACAGACGGATATTCTTTGTGTACAATCTCTACAATTCTGCGTACAGCAATCATATCAGAGATAACAATAGCTAAGACACGAGCCTTATGAAGGCTTGCGTTTTCTAAAATAGTATGTTGAGTTGCATCACCATAGTGAACACGCTCACCTTTCTTTGAAAGATTCCTTACAGTTTCTGGATTCATTTCAATAATAGTATATGGTATATTCACAGCACGAGCAGCTTGAGTCAAATACTTTCCTCCAAGACCGTATCCAATAATTACAAGATGATCAGTCAATTCATTTGTTATGGTTGCTTCATCGTCATCGATATTCTTGCTATCAATAAAACGATTACACCATAGAGCAAAAGAAGGAGCCCAATCAATTAAAAAAGGAGTACAAATCATGGTAAGAATACTTGCCCCTAAAAAGTACTGATATTGTGTCTCTGTAAGCAGTGTGACATCAAGAGCAGCCTTTGAGAGAATAAAAGAGAACTCTCCGACTTGAGCAAGAGAAAATCCAACAATAATTGCAGGTCGTAAAGGATATCTCAAGCAAAGAATACTGATGACAGTAGCAACTATTTTAATAAGAATCATGCAGAGCGCAATAAGTAGAAGAGTGCCTATATGTGCAACAGCAAAATGAAGATTAAAAAGCATACCGACGGAGATAAAAAATAAGCTAGTAAAGACATCTCTAAATGGAAGGACTCCTTCTAGTGATGAAGTACTGTACTCTGATTCAGAGATAAGAAGTCCGGCTAAAAAAGCTCCTAGTGAAAGAGAGAGTCCAACACTTGAGGTAACAAAGGCTATTCCTAAGCAGATGACTAGAATAGAGAAAAGAAGGATTTCTTTATTATGTGTCGCTATCATGATAGTGCGAAGAACAGCAGGAATAACTTTTCGTGCAAGGAAAAAAAAGACAACGATGAGTGCAAGATTGACAAGAAGAGAACCTACCTCTGTAAGCGAATTCTCACTCGTCCCAGAGAGAAAAGGAATAATCAATACCATAGGAACAATAATGAGATCCTGAAAAATAAGAAGAGAGAGAGAAAGCCTACCATGTGGCGAATCCATAGAATTATTGGATTGAAATATCTTTAGGACAATAGCAGTAGAGGATAAAGAGACAAGAAATCCCATGACAAGTGATGTACCAAAACTATAAGAACATAGATATGCAATGATAAAGACAATAAGAGTACTAAATCCAACCTGTAATCCGCCTCCAAGAAAGACAGGCTTCTTCATGCGTATTAACTCTGTAATAGAGAGTTCAATACCTATAGTAAAGAGAAGAAAAATAATCCCTATTTCAGCAAGGAGTTCGATTTCATGAGCAGAATCAAGTAGTGCAATACCATGAGGACCTAAGACTATTCCAGTAAATAGAAATCCAATAATCGCAGGGAGTCGTATTTTAGAGCATATAAATACAATAACGATAGCAACAGCGAATAATATTGTTACCTCTTTCAATATACCAAATTCCATAGTCCTCTCGCTCCATATAACTATCTATTCCCTATGTAAAAGACACGTGTAGCATAAAATAGTAGGTAGTAAATAAATTATGTATAATTTCAAATATTTAGTATACACAATTAAAGAGAATAGTACAAGAGTAAGAAGACATACGAGCATATAATATAACATCTCTATATACTCTCATACGAGTATCTATGTCGTTCTCTACAACCGAGCAATCTTATTTTGTATAGATAGCAATGATATCATTATGTAGAGTGTGTACAGTTTGTAATTGAAAGGAATATGCCTCATCAACGGTACGTGGACTTCCACCAGAAAGCATAGGAATAGCATGTGAATCAGCAAAAAGAAGAGGAGCAACACAATGCCATAATTCAATTGGTATAGGTAGAGAGATAAGGCTATGTGCTAACATACTTCCCCCTTCACAGAATACATACCATATCTGATATTGCGAGTACAATATATGGAGAGCTTCTTTCAAATCAATACTCTCTTCCCCAGCAATCACAAATGAAACACCCATATTCTGAATTTTCTTAAACAGAGGATTCTTCACAGCCTCCCGACATGTAATAACAATACACTCTGTCCCTCGATGCATTACCAAAAATGATGTATCAAGTCCACCTAGCGTTTTGCTTACAATAATAGGGCGAGGGTGTGATATTGCAGTATCATGCACAGCATAGAGCTTTGGATTATCACACCTCAATGTATGAGCACCTACCATAATTGCTCCATGTGCTTTTCCCAAGAGAGCTCTCACACTATGCATATATTCTCTTGTTGTGTGATGCGTAATCCATTGGGAGTGATATTCTCGAGTAGCTATATATCCGTCCATTGTCGTTGCTAACTTTACAATGATATGTGGTAGCTGATAATGATTCCACATTGTAAAATCTTGAAGACAATATTTTGTTCTTGCATTCTCAAGAAGAATAACTTCAACATTATGTTCTTGTAAAAAGGATATCCCACCAGAAGCTGTGAGATGTGGATCTGTAGCTCCAATAACAATACGTCGCACTCCACTTGCAAGAATAGCTTCAACACAAGGAGGTGTTTTTCCATAGTGGATACATGGTTCAAGAGTAACAACAAGTGTGCATTGCTCTATCGGTATTCCCTTTTCACAGGCATTTTCAAGACAAACTATCTCTGCATGTTTTCCACCAAAATGACTGTGATAACCCTCTGCAACAATGGTATCATTGTATAACAAGCATGCCCCAACAGTAGGATTAGGAGCAACGATAAAACGATATCGCATAGCTTGTACAACAAGGTATTCTAAGGTAGTACGATAGAGTTCGAGTTGTGTTTCCATAGATTATAGGAGTATCCGTTTCCTCTTTTTATCATAGGGAATCTGTTCAAAGATAAATGGACGTTGCTGTTGTACAGCCTCAATAATCTTATCTGTAAATTCAGTTGGATATGACTCAGCATAATATATTCCAGCAACACCAGCCATAATCAGCATTTTACAACATGTAGAACACGGTTGCGTCGTACAGTATATAAGGACATCGCACAAGGAAATGCCCTGCTCCAATGCTTTAAGAATAAGAGATTGCTCAGCATGTATAGCCCAACAATATTCCAAACGCTCTCCAGAAGGAACATCTGAACGAATACATGTATGTACACTCATACAAGAAGATTGAGGAATAATAGTCATATTATAAGCAGTAAGGATAATCTGCTCATCTTTTACAGCTAAGACAGCAACACTACGTCGAGAACAATTAGACTGTTTCGCAAGCTCCATTGCTTTTTCCATAAACTCTATTTTCATATTCTATCACCATGTAAAGAGAGGGAACGTTCTTGCAAATTCTTGTACCTCTGCTCGTACTGTTGCAAGTACGCTATCATTTGTACGATTATTGATTACCCGTATTATCCACTCAGCTATGTACTCCATATCCTTTTTCTTCATACCTCGTGTTGTGATTGCTGGAGTTCCTACACGTATTCCTGAGGTAATAGACGGAGGTTTAGTATCAAACGGAATAGAGTTTTTATTGACAGTAATACCTGCTTTATCAAGCGCATTTGCTACATCTATACCTGTTGCATTCTTTGAGGTGAGATCGATAAGAATAAGATGATTATCAGTACCTCCTGTTACAATATTCAATCCCTCTCTCTGTAAAAGTTCTGCTAGATATCGAGCATTATCTACTACATTTCTCTGATATACCCTAAATAGCTCTTTTTGAGCCTCAAGAAGACATATAGCTTTTCCAGCTATCACATGTAATAAAGGTCCTCCTTGTAACATAGGGAAAACAGCACTATTGATAGCTTTTGCATATTCTTTTTTCGCTAAGATCATACCACCTCTTGCGCCTCGCAAGGTTTTATGCGTCGTAGTAGTAACAATATCTGCGTGGGGAATAGGAGAAGGGTGCATACCTGCTGCAACAAGTCCAGCAATATGTGCCATATCAACTATCAATACAGCTCCTACAGCATCTGCGACCTTTCTAAAGCGTTCAAAGTCAATCACACGAGGATATGCACTTGCACCTGCAAGAATAATCCTTGGCTTATGCTTATGTGCTAACTCTTCCATTGCAGTATAATCTATCTCTCCCGTTTCAGGATGAAGCCCATATGAGACTATCGTGAACCACTTTCCAGAAAAGCTTACAGGACTACCATGTGTGAGATGTCCTCCATGAGCTAAATCCATACCTAAAATAGTATCACCATGCTGAGCAACAGCAAAGTATGCTGCCATGTTTGCCTGACTACCAGAATGAGGTTGTACATTAGCATATTCTGCATCAAAGAGTGTACACGCTCTCTCTATAGCGACTTGTTCAACAATATCAACAATCTCACAGCCGTTATAATATCGAGCTTGAGGATATCCTTCTGCATACTTATGCATCAAGATAGAAGCCTGTACTTCTCTTACAGCGGGTGAGACAAAGTTTTCAGAAGCTATCATCTCTAATCCTGTAATTTGTCGCTCAAGCTCAGATATCAAGGCATTCCCTAGAATTGGATCTGAAGAAAGAACTGCTTCCATAGTATCAACCTCCTATACACATCTTATGTTGAACCTATCTTCAGTTCATGATAAACATGCTATGTTATCTAGTAATATATGTACACTACTCTACAAACTATTACAACAGAATAGGAAAAATATTTCTCTTCTACATTTGATATCTGGAGAATATAGAGA